>NZ_JARKPQ010000208.1 GCF_029975155.1 Propionicimonas sp.
TTGCCGCGCAACGAGATGGGCAAGGTGCTGCGGCGCGAGGTGCGCAGCCGACTGGAGCGGCGCGATTTCTCCGACCAGCTGGCCAAGCTGAATCCCAAGTGGCGAGTTCAGCTCGACGAGATCGGCCCCGAGGTGCGCGACTGGTTCAGCCAAGCCGGAGACGAGCTGCAGGAACGCCTGGAGACCAGCGGTCAGGCGATGCGTGAGCGACTGGAGAACCTCGACACGAACGTTCGCTCCGGGATAGAGGAGGAGGGCAGCGGGCTGCGTGAACGGCTCGAGAAGATGGATCTGCCCACCCGCTTGGGCATCTGGCGAGACCAATTGCTCGGCAAGGGCTCGGAGAAGCTCCACGTCGACAAGCAGGACCCCGCCGAGCAGGACGCGGAGGACTCGGAGGACTCGGAGAGCTCCGAGAGCTACGAAGCCGCGGCGAAGTTCGACGGTTTGCAGAAGTCGGTCACGGTCGAGGATTCGGGCGTGCCCGAGGATTCGGCGGGGTCGGAGGAATCCAAGAAGTCCGAGAAGCAAGACACTGGAAACTGAAGCGGCAGGTCATTCCCCGCGCGTTCAGTGACGCGGACGCAACGCCCGTAGTGCCCCGGACGCACCCGGCCGACGCCTGGAGACCCGGCTGGCATATGCCTCGCACGGTTGTGCGGCAGCGGCGGCTGGTGCGCCTGGCAGGTTCAGTGCCGCGGGCGCAACCTGACAGGCGGCAGGGGCGGCGCGGCGAGTTCCGGTTCGTCATCGGTGCGCGGGGTCAGTGGAAAGTTGCCGGCGTTGTCGCCATCGTGCTCGGCACCGATCGCCATCTGCCAGTTCGCCCGCCAGGCCGCGATCTCCTCGTGACTATGGCCGACGAACGCCCACCAGGCGATGAGGTCTTCACCCAACGGTTCCCCGCCGATGACAATCGCCCGGACGATCTCGCCGGCATTCGCGGGAGCCTGCAGCCGCAGCCGGCGGCGTCCGGAGGCGAGGTAGCCGAGTGCGCCCGTGGGCACCTCGGTGTCGTCGACTTGGACTGTGCCGGAGTCGGCGAGCACCCCGAACTCCCAGCTCTCGGGTATTTCGACCTCCAGCGGGTCCGCGGTGGTGAACCGGATCTCCGCGGCGCACATCGGCGAGTAGACCTGAACGGGTGAGTCGGAGTCCCCGAAGTCGCCGACGAATACCGCGACCTCGTGGTCGCCCATGCGCACCGGTTCGGTGGCGAAGCACTCGAAACCGGGCTGGTTGAACCGGACATTGTTTGGCAGGGCGGCCCACAGCTGGACACCATGCAGCGGACCCGGTGTGGAGTACTCGGTGTGGGTGGTCCCCCAGCCCGCGGTCATGATGGCGACCTCACCGGGGTGGACGAGTTCATCGCTGCCCAGTGCATCGCGATGACGGATCTCACCGTCGAAAAGCCAGGTCACGGTCTGCAGGCAGGTGTGCGGATGGCACGCCATGCGCAGCGGGGGTGCGTCCGGCCCGAAATGATCGAGAAGACACCAGCCGCCGATCATCGACAACCCGCGTTGCGGCATCACCCGGCTCACTTCAGTCCGGTCGGGGGTTCCCAGCGGCACGCTGCGCGGATACATGACGTCGACGGTGTTCACATCTCCACTCTGCCCGAGTCCGGGCGGTCCGAGACCGCCCCCCGCAGGCCCGCCCTCCCAGTTCGCTCGCCATAAGTCAGTACGGCGAGCGTCTGGTACCGACGGCGAGCGTCTAGTACGGACGGCCAGCGTCTGGTACCGACGGCGAGCGAGTACCGCCTCGAGGAAGTCGGCGGCAAGCAGAGGCGGAGCAGATCGAACAGCGCTGTTCGAGCACCAGCCCGGCAAGGCGGAACTGCGCCGGGGCCGGGGTAGCGTGTGCGCATGCTGGCCGGCTTGGCTCGCACGGCTCATCTGGGACCGTGTCTCGCCATCACTGTTCTCACCGTGCTGGTGGGCGTCGCCTCCGGGGTGGGCGCCTTGACCCTGCTCGGAGTTGGGTTCGTCGTTCTGCTCGGGCAATTGTCCATCGGATG
>NZ_JARKPQ010000224.1 GCF_029975155.1 Propionicimonas sp.
TGTCTGGCGGGACCGAGACGATCTGCCACCAGGCGATACCGAGGCGCGACTCAAGCAAGCGATAGCGGCCGGCATCTCCGGCGGCGTTCTCGTGACAACACCAGACGTGGTGAACAGCAGAGTTGTGAAGACGCTGGAAGCACCCCAACTCCTCGACCTACATGCCGACCACGAAGTGTTTGCACTCGGCATCACCAACTCGGTGAAGACAGAAGACGGCGGAACAGATTACAACGCTCCCGACCGTCTTCTGGAACTTCGTCCCGGCACCTTGAGCGGTGTAGATCAGCAGCCCGCTGAACGCAACGGTCTGCTCGCATTGATCCGTGGTTTCGTCTGGCACCGAATCGCGTCTCTTCGCGAGCGAATCGAGGTAACCGACCAAACGTTCCATCTGAGCCTCCAGACTCGAAACACGCCACAGGTCTATGACCGGACCGGCGACGAACTGGACATCCGGCTCCGACCCTCTGTTCATGAGCGGCTTCCGAGCGTCGGCGGACTCCAAGACCTCAAGGACACCATCGGTCTCCTCCCCGATGCAGTGACCCGTTCTGGGGCACATCGCCTACGTGTCGCTGGAGGGGCTCATCTCTCCGTGGCCTTCGCAGTCGGGGCTGCCCTGCCATCGTCTCGTATCGGACACATGGACGTGATTGACCAACAGGGCGCCACTTGGGCGAGCGATGGTGAAGCGCGGTTCATCGCCCAACCACAAGTACAAGTCGCAGGAGAGGGGCGAAGTCCTTCGGCGATCACAGCCGGCCGGCCCTCCGTAGCCGTCTATGTCGATCTCCTGCCGCAACGCAGCGACACCGCCTTCGTTCGGTACATCGAAGCCCACGAACCGTTTCTCGCGGCTTGGCGTCATCTCACAAGTGCGAGCGGCACGCTACTCGACCCCTCTGATGCAGGCCTGATCGCCGCCGACGTTGCCGCGCACATTCGTGCCCTGTCGAACGACAACTCCAACGCCGAGGTGCACCTCCTGCTACGGTGCCCGTTCCCACTTGCGCTGCTCATCGGGAGGCTCACCAATACCCTGCGCGTGGTCGTCCACGAGTGGGATGACTCCGATCCCATCACTGGTGAAGATCACCGCGCAAGGTACGTGCCTACCCTTCGTGTACGTACGTCTGCAAGCGCAGGGGTGATCGAAGAGGTGCTTCTCCCGGATGCGTGTTGACTACGGCAGTCGGCGCGCTTCAGAGTGAGCGCTCGGCGCCATAGCGTCCCTGTGAATGCTGCGGTACTTCGCTCACCTCAGCGATGAAGCCACGAACTCGATCGAGGGCAGTTCGTGCTCGGGCGGCGTCGATCTTCTGCGCGGCGGACTCGGGCGGGGTGCCGAGGGGTGCGTCGTCGGTGACGCGGTAGCGGTCGCGGTATGCGGCGATCACGCGTGCGGCCTTGCGCCACGCTGTGGCTCGTCGTCGGTCGGCGGGAGGCGCTCCAAGGGCGTTCGTCCACGGTGCACTCTCGGTCAGCGCAGCTTCGAGTACGGCGTCGGCACGGGCCTCGATCAGCGCTTCTCGCTCGTCAAGGGCTGCTCGCATCTCGGCGTCGATGATGCCATGCGCCTGCGGGATGAGGCCGGCGATGAGTCGCGCTGGCTTGCGTGTCCTGCCGGAGCCTGCGGGACGCGCGGTCGCCCGCTCGACCCGGTAGTGGAGAACGGCGGCGATGTCGTCGGCGTCGCCGAATCCGCGCGCGGCCACGAGGCGCGGGAGGAGCGCATCGACATTGTGATGGTTGGCTTCGGCACGGCGGAGTTCAGCCGCGAGCGGGCCGAACGCATCGGACTCGACGGCGCTCTCGGCCTGTTCCGCGGTAAGCCCGGAGCCGCGGACGAGAGCGGCCCAACGGTCGTGCTGGGCAGCGGCGACGATGGTCTCGTACTCGGCGGCGAGCTGCGCGATGGAGCCCCACTGCTCCTGCTCGGCCACGATGGTCTCGTGCGCCGAGAGTTCGGCCGCTCTGTGCTGCAGAATGCCGTAGAGCACGCTTCGCGCAGTGGCATGCGGGTCGTCGCCGGGGTGTGGCTGCGCGTGGTCGTCGGCGCGGTCGAGAGTCACGTAGGCGTGGTTCGAGTGCCGGCCTCGGGTCATCGCGACGTAGAAGGTCTCCCTCGTCGAGGTCGGTTCGACCAGCACGTGCGCGGTGTCGGTCGTGACGCCTTGGGCGCGGTAGGCGGTGACTGCGTAGCCGAGATCGACATGCTCAGCCACATACGCAGCGGGGAGGACGATGCCGCCGCCGAACCTGCGCGCGCGCCTGCCAGCCCTGATGGTTCCGTCGTCGCGGATCGAGGTGCCGGTCCCGTAGTCGCGTGCGATGGTGATGGTCCCGTCGTCACCGACGGCGGTTACGGTCCAGATGTCGCCGTTGCGCACCCAGTCCCGCCCGGCCAGGGTGCGCAGGCTCCGGTTGTTGAGTCGCGTGATGATGGTGTCGCCGACGCCTGCGGCGGTGCCGTCGCGCAGTTCGACTTCGCGGTCGGGGTTCAGCGTCTTGTTGAGGATCAGGTCGGCGCGGGCGCGCCGGTTCAGTGCGGTCACGTCTTCATGGGTCTCGGCGATCATCACAGACACCAGTCCCGCGTCGCGGTCGGCGCGCCAGGCGTTGTAGGCGGCCTCTGTCATGGCCTCGCCGTCGCCATCTGTGATGCGCTCATGGACGAGGTAGGTGTCGATGGCTTGGGTTCGTCCCTGGCGTAGTTCGAGTGAGGCGGTCTTCTCCCAGGCGTGGGTGAAGCGGTGAACGTCGACAAGTTCGGGGGTGTCGGCTCTGTCTCTGGCGATCATCGCGAACGCGCCGCCGGCGTCTACGGATTGCAGTTGGGCGTAGTCGCCGACCAGGAGTACCTTCGCGCCCGCGTTCTGGGCGAGGTGGGTGATGCGGTCCAGGGACAGGGTGCCGGCGAGGGAGGCTTCGTCGATGATGACGAGTTGGCCCGCCTCGAAGGTGGTGCCGTGGAGGAGGTGGTTCTGCCACCACTTCGCCGTGTTCTCCGTCGCGATCCCGAGATCGTCGGCGAGGACCTGGGCTGCGACCGCTGACGGCGCCAGCCCGACGACGGACCCGGAGCCATGCTCGGCCTCCCAGGCGCGGCGGAGTGCGTTCATGGCGGTGGTCTTGCCCGCCCCGGCGGGGCCGACGAGAACATCGAGGAGGCGTCCTGATACCGCGATGCGGGTCAGGGCGTCGGCTTGGTCGTCGCCGAGCATCCGGCCGTCTGCGTCAGGACTGCGCGTGATCGTCTCAACGGTTGCGAGAGGCACTGTCGGACCGGCCAAGTTCGCCGCTCGTTCGAGGAGTCTGTCCTCGGCCGCGAGCTGGGTCTCGGAGGTGAACACGGTCGAGCTCTTCGGTCGGAACACCGAGCTGCCGTCGGGCCGGCGGAACACGACCGGAGAGGCTGCGAGTTCAGGCGGAGTCAGCCGGAGCGAGACGAGTTCGGCGGCGTCGGCGGTCATCGCGACGATGGCTTCCCGGTCTTGCATGGTGGCGAAGCGCCAGCCCATCGTCTGCCGGGATGCCTCGGCCATGAGATTCCATCGCCGCCAGGTCGAGCGCTTCTCACCGACCACCTCGACGACCGAACGCCCCAACTCGCCAATCACGTCGAGCGGCACGTCATCGGCGCGCAGCAGGAGCGGCTTGTCGTTGTCGGTGACCTCGCGTGCCCACGTCGTCGCGTCCCGGCCGAGCGTCTTCGTGGCGCGGTCCCGCCACTCGGCGGTCAGGTCAGCCAAGGATCGGACCTGCTTCTCTGGGCGGGTCGCGAGTGTGGCTTGGGCTCGCAGTTTGAGGATTGTTGCGTTCGATGGTTGGCGTCCGTGTTGAGCGACGTACTCGTCGATGAGCCGGTTCTTCTCGGCGTCGATGTGGCGGGCGCGGGTAGAGAACTCTGTGACCAGTTCTTCTGGGACTCCCGTGATCGCCCATGCTGGGTTCCGGTCACGGCCCATCTCGCGCGCTTCCCAGGAGAGGCCGAAGGTGCGCGTCATGTGGTCGGCGAACACGGCTTCGTGTAGTTCGGAGAGCGCCACGACGGCGGCGTGCATCGGTCTGCCGTCAAGCGAGCGCCACTTCCCGTCGAGGACGGTCTTGGCCTTGTTGCTGATGACGACGTGCGTGTGGAGGTGGGGGTCGCCGGCGCGGGAGTCGAAGTGATCGAATGCGGTCGCGATGAGTCCGGTGACATCGACCTGCGCAACCGCGCCATCTCCGGCGGTTGCGCCCGTGCGGGTGGCTGCAACCTCGCGTTCCATGAACGCAGCCACCTCCGCAACCGCTCGATGATGCGCCTCCGCGATCAGCGCTTGGACCCCGGCGTCTGCGACCGCCCACAACACTGACGCGGACTTCGGGATCGAGAAGGTGAAGTCGAAGCCAGCTACCGCGCGTCGTGTGCTCCGGGCAGTCTCCTCGGCAACGATCTGCGCGACGGCCTCGCCCTTGGCGCCAGGCGTCATCGTCGGTTCGAGGTCGGCGATGCGCGCCTCGATCCGCTCCGCCTGGCTCCTGTAGGTCGGGAAGGAACGACCGAGCGGCTGGTCGGTGATCGGATCATGGCCAGTCCCCATCAGTAGCTGGAGTTGGTGTTCTGATACTCGGTCGCCCAACTGAATCTCGCCCTTGCCGAGGGCCGCTACGCCCGCGCCGACCCAGCGGCCGGGCGGGGTGCCTACTTCCATGTAGTAGCGAGTGAGTGGCGTCGAGAGCGGCCTGTTGCCGTCGGCTGCCGCGACGGTCTTGAGCAGGTACTTATAGCCGTCACCTGCCGACATCACGCGCATCGAAACCGTCATGCTCACCTCCGCTCCTGCCGGGCAGGTGAGCACCCTCACCCGGTGACCTCTGCCGCGGTAATGCCCGGCTACCTCGATCTGCAAGACGCGTGTGACCTCGGATGGCGGTCAGAGCGAAGGCCGGAGATGGGGGCGTCGGGCGGTGTCGCTCGCGTGGCTCGACGAGCTGCGGGCGTGCCGGAGTTGTGCACCTGACAGTTGGCCAGCTCGGCATCAGTGCTCAACGAGGCACGGATGCCGGGGACGACCTTCACCGGAGCAGACTTTATGCACGACCTCGACATCAGCGGCGAACCACGACTCAGGATCGGGTCGCTGTTCAGCGGCTACGGCGGCCTCGACCTCGCCGTCGAGCACGTATTCAACGCCACGACCGTGTGGTTCTCCGAACTCAACGCGCCCGTCGCCCGCGTCTTCTCGCACCACTGGCCCGAAGCTCCGAATCTTGGCGACATCACGGCCATCGACTGGAGTCAGGTCGAGCCCGTGGACATCCTCATCGGCGGATTCCCGTGCCAAGACGTTTCCACGGTAGGCAAGCGCGCCGGCCTTGCTCCGGGTACGCGCTCGGGTCTCTGGGCGCACATGGCCGTAGCCATCGACGCGCTCCAGCCCGAATGGGTCGTCATCGAGAACGTCCGCGGGCTGCTGTCCTCACCCGCGACGCGGCCATCCGCAGAAGGAGATAACCATGACCGACGCAACCCAGGCGATGCATCCCCCGACGGCGCAACCCTTCGCAACGTGGAACCCGACCCGTGGCATCTGGGAGACTACGCAACTCGACCTCTTCGGGCTCTCGGCGCCGTTCTCGGCGATCTGGCCGACTTGCGGCTGGATGCAGGATGGATCGGCTTACCGGCTTCCCTTGTCGGCGCTCCTCACCAACGCTTCCGCATCTTCGCCCTCGCCCGGCGCACTGTTCCGCACCCCGCTGGCGACGGACTCATCGCGCGGTGGAGAGACTCTCGACCAGGTGCGAGCGAGACGAGGGACGATTGCGCTGTCGCACCAGATCATCGACTTCGCCCTCCACGGACCGGGTGGCTCATCGAACAGGAGAGCCGAATCGGAGACGCTGTGGTCGCTGATCGACGGACTGTTCAGCGATGGGGACGCTACGCCGACGCCATCACTCGTTGGGAACACATCACCGGGCGACCCGCGCAAGCGCCAGCCCTCCTGAACGACGCCGACGGCCCCCGCCCAGCACCGGCATTCGTCGAATGGCTCATGGGCCTGCCGACTGGATGGGTCACCGATAGCGGCGACCTGACGCAGAATCAACAGATCACCGCCCTCGGCAACGGAGTGCTACCCCTCCAGGCTGTGTCCGCGCTGTCACTGCTCGCCGCGTGAACGTGGGCTACGCGAGAGCGGCGTCCTCCGGTGCTCCCGGTGTCGTTCCCAGAGCGGCGAGCAGGCGGACCCGGACTCGCTGCTTGCGCTGCTCGAAGAACGAGGTGAAGTCGGCCAAGTCGAGCGGAAGGCCGTCGAGGTCGTCCTCGGCAAG
>NZ_JARKPQ010000318.1 GCF_029975155.1 Propionicimonas sp.
GCGAACCCAATCAGAGGCAACCAGGACAAGCCGTGGGCGAACCCGGCGGCAGAAGCGGCGAGCAGCTGCCACGGCCAGGTGAACCACTCGTAGGCGACATCGAACCGTCCCGCCGACACCAGCTGACGTTGCCGCGCTCGGCTGAGCAGCGCGGGTAGGTCAGTCCGTCCGATCCAGGTCGCCGGGACGACGAGGCAGCGGCGTCCGGCCCGCCCGATGCCGGCGATGCGTTGACCGGTGACCAGGACACGGACCCCCGGGTCGCCGGGGACCGCGAGTGGGGTCGAGGGGCGGCGCGCCCACCACACCAGGCGGATGATCACCGGTTCGGCGACGACCCCGGCGACCGTGCCGACGACGACGATCGCAAGGAGGCCCCACGCCGCTGGGCCGGGCCGGGCTTCGATGACCAGCAGCCACACCACCGCGGCGATCACCACCCGCGGCAACTTCATGAGCACGCCCGCTCGGCTGAGTTGGCCGCTTCGGAACGGGTAGTCCGTTGACGTCGTCATGATGGTCCTCCTCGACCTCCCGATGCTCCGGAAGTCACCGGTCACCACTGGCGGTTTCCCTCGCCGTCGGCCCGCCCTCCGGAGTGGTCGGCTGGGCAGCGAACTTCACCAGCCGTGCGGCTTCCTTGTCGAGAAGGTCGCACCACTGGGCTGCCTGCGCCAAGCTCAGGCCACTGGCCGCGAGTTCCTTGAGGGCCTCGCCCGCCCGCCGTTCGGCGTCCACGATCACTGCGTCCCGTTCGGCGAGCGCAGTCATGACGGTGGCGGACAGCTCCTCCTGCTTCTTGACCAGGTCCGCCCGCTGCTGCCGCAACCGGGCGACCCGTTCCGCGGCGCTCCTGCGCGCCTGCTGCCGAATCTGATTGATCGCCATTGCTAGTAGTGTGTCGCTGCTAAGTGCTTGGGTATAGGTGGTGAAGTTTGATGCGGGCGTCGGTCGTGGTGAACTGCCAGCGGACTTGGCGCTCGTCGTCGTTGGTTGCGGCCTGCCAGGCGGCGAGTT
>NZ_JARKPQ010000245.1 GCF_029975155.1 Propionicimonas sp.
CTAGAGCGTGCGAGTCGGAGCAGGCGAAGGCAGACGGACATGCTCCCTGTCGAGTCGCTCTCGTGACACCTGGCACCGTTCCACCAGCTTGGTGAGGTCCGAAGTGTCCGCCACCAAGGACGCGATGCCATCGCGCAGCAAACGATGCGGCCCAACACTCGCGGCGCTCGTGACTGGACCGGGGACGGCACCGACACGTCGGCCGAGCTCGGTGGCCCGCTGGGCAACCAGCAGTGACCCTGATCGCGCGCCCGCCTCGACGATGACCGACGCGGAGGACAGCGCAGCCATCAGTCGTGCGCGGGCGATGACCCGGTGTCGGGTTGGAACGGCACCGGGCGGAACCTCGCTAACGAGAAGGCCGACATCGGCGACGCGATCGAGCAGGTCGCGATGGCCGACAGGGTACGGGCGATCAACTCCGTTGGCGAAGATGGCGATCGTGTCGCCACCTGCGGCGAGCGCGGCCTGGTGCGACGCGCCCTCGATCCCGTAGGCGCCTCCCGCGACGACAACTCGTTCGTCGGCGGCAACGGAGCTGGCGAGTTCCCCGGCGACGTATTCGCCATAGGAGGTACAGGCCCGAGCGCCTGTGATCGTGACAAGATCGCTCACCGGGCGCGAGAGGAAGGACGACGCGCCGCGAGTCCACAGAACGTAGGGGGCGACTTCACCGAGATCATCGACGGCGGTGGGCCAATCGCTATCGCCTGGGATGAGCGCGCGAACGCCCGATTGCTGCACCTGGTCGATGCGCGCGGTCAGTTCCGTTGCGCCTGGCGCGCTGAGGTGGTCGCGCCAGACCTGCGCGTCCACCGGGCTCAGCCCGCCTACTGCACCGTCGTGTTCAGCCAGCCAAAGCGTTTCGACTGCTCCGAGCCTGGACAAGATGCGTCCTGTCACCGGGTCGTTGGGCTCGACGAGCATCGACAGCACCATCCTCGCGGTGCGCTCGTCGCTCGCGACATCACTCAAACTGGCCATCTTCGGTTCCTCTCGGCGTTCGTTACCGACGAGGTGCGCGGACCGAGCCTCGCGGACACCCACCCTGCTCAGGGGTCCTCTCCCGAGTGAGGCGAAACGGGCGCAGCTACGGAGATTCACCCGGCGGACTCCGAAGAACGGCCTATTCGCGGGAGCGTCCGCGTGGCGAACCACGATGTGATCTGTAACGAGTACTATCCGTAACATGAAGCGTCTAGGCAGCCTGAGTGACGTGGGGCTCACCGAGCTTGATCGCGCGTTACGCCATGAACGCCTACGCCGCCGAGAGGCATGGCGAGATTGCGAGCACTGCGACCAAGCCTTCCTCGGACGAGGTGACGCTCGCTTCTGCTCAGCCCGCTGCCGTGTTGCCGCACACCGGGCAAGGAAGGACTCCAATGACTGACAGCCTGCGTGTCATCGGGTCACGCCGATACGGCACACTCTCACCATTGCGATACCCCGGCGGAAAAGCTGCGCTCGCTGGCTTCTTCGCTGACATCATCGACATTCTTGGCATCAAGGACGCCCGCTACATCGAACCCTACGCCGGAGGTGTGGGCGCGGGGATCGCGCTTCTGCGCGAGGGCATCGTCCAACACTTGGTAGTCAACGACATCGACCCAGCCGTCCACGCCTTCTGGAAGTCCGTCGTTGGCAACAACGCAGAGTTCGTAGAAATGGTGGCGTCAACACCACTCACGATCGACGAGTGGCAGCGCCAGCGCGACGTATATCGCTCACGGGACGAGCGCGATGCACTGCGCCTGGGCTTCGCGTTCTTTTTCTTGAATCGAACCAATCGCTCCGGGATTCTGAACGCCGGCGTTATCGGCGGCCAGCGCCAGGAGGGAAAATACAAGATTGATGCGCGATTCAACCGGCTCACACTCGTCGAGCGGTTGACTGCGATCGGTGCTCTAGCGGATCGAATCACGGTCTCTGATCTGGATGGCCGGACTGTGATCCAGCAGTACTCTCACGATGACCGGTCATTCATGTACATCGACCCGCCCTACGTGCAAGCAGGCTCGCAACTCTATCTCAATGCCTTCGACGGACGAGACCACAAGGCACTCTCGACGATCGTCAACTCCGTTGAAAGTGCACACTGGTTGATGACCTATGACACAGCCCCGCTGATCGAGAAACTGTATCGAGATCAGTTCCAGTGCCGACTGGAACTCACCTACTCCGCCAGGTATCCGGGCCAGGCGGAAGAGCTGCTCGTGGCATCCCCGTCTGTCGCGCGGGCGATCAAGTCGTTGCAGACGACGTCTGCGATGGCGGGCGCAACAAGCGCCTAAGCAGCGGGTTCACGACCTTCCATGCCTGCCGGACGTCATCCGCACTCACGGAAGCATCGGCACTGTGCGCGATGAGGTTGAACCACTGGATCGATCCGTGCTTGTGCGCGTTACCCGACTGGATAGCACTAATGCCTGACTTGAGCGACTTCTCTTGTCCATAGGCCTGCACCACGCGCTTGAATACATCGCTCAACTGTCCAGTGGCGGGGGTTGGAGAGCCCTCGAAATGGACCTTGATGGTGGCCTCCAATACTGAGCGCATGAGGATCGCGGCCGCGATAGGGAGATTCGAGAGGCTGATCTTGCGCAACTCGAAGTATCGCAGCTTGAGATTCAGCGGCGCGTTCTCGTAGTCCAGCCCCGACAGATCAAGCGTGTCCTTCGTGTCTGGATGGTTGGGTCCACGGCTGCCCGTGCCGCCAGGAGGGCCGGGTGGGTTCGGAGCAGCACCACTCCCGCCAGTGTTGGGGCCACCGGGCGCGCCGGACGCGCCACCTTGGGACGGCCCGGATGGCGTCGGTTGCACGGGAGGAGTGGGCGGCGCTGGTTGGGGCGGAGCCGCAGTCGATACGCCGTTGAGGCGATCCACCAGGGACTGATACTCCTGGTTGCGCTTCTTGAACTCTGGTGAGCGAGTGTTGAGACGCCCTGCACGGAACTCGCTGACAAGGTACTCCAAAGCATTGAGCTTCTTCTTCGTCAACTTCACAGCGATCTTCTCAGGCGTCGAGGCCCGCGGCAGAAGCATGCCATCCTTGTCGAACTCGACACCGATCGCGGAGGCAATCTCCTTGCTTCGGTAGGCATACTCGAAGGCCGACATCGCCAGGTCGTCACTTGCGGCGTACTGCCGGAGGGTGTGATCGGAGAATGGCGCTGCGCTGAGGAAGCGCCGCATCACGGCCATCCGCATGAACCTGGCAACCTCGACATCCGGGTACTGTGCCTTCACATCGTCGACCGTGGTCTGCTCGTCGACGAGCGAATAGTAGAAGGTTGCCTGCTGATCGCGACTCCAGCGCCTCTTCGAGATGCCGGTGTGCAACCTCGCGACGTGAGGTGCAGCCGTCGCCCGGTCGGGAGCGACGATGACACGGATTCGTTCGGGGAGATTCTCCGCCTCCACTGCGTACCGCTTCAGCAGCGCGCGAATCTCTGCCTCATGGCCGGGCACGATCGTCGGGTCCTGAAGCGCCTTGAGCGCGCTAACTCGACGGTTGCCTTCCAGCACGGTGTATGGGGAGCTACCGCCGGACGCTGATGCCGACGTCACGATCGGGACTTCGTTGTCGAAGTAGCCGTCACGGAGGATCAGGCGCGCCGCTCCGAGGACGTCCTCGGATGCAAACAGGTACTTCAGCGCACCTGCTTCGTCGTCGCGGCGTGTCGGTATGCGGTAGTTCTCCAGGTCGAGAAGGAGCTGTTCGAGGTCGACCTCGACTATCGGTAGCTGCTCGTAAGCCATATCCAGCCCTGCTCTCGTGCTCCGTCCGGCGATCCACGCCCTCGGTGCCGAACTGGCGAGAGCAGTCGTTCGTCTCCAACGGTAGCTGCACGCCTCGCTCTCCGGGCTGAGACACGTCGGGAGCGACGATGTCCGCCGAAACCCTCTGCGCCATCAGCGGCCCAGAGCGGCGCTACGAACTGCTGGCGGACTCATCCGCAATGAGTCCAGCCTCGACCAGTGCTGCGCGCACGGCCTTGCGGTCCACGCCCATCCGGCGGCCGATCGCGCGCATCGAGACGCCCGCGCGTGCGAGGCGCACGGCCTCGGCCTTCTCGTCGATCCCGAGCCCTGGTCGGCGGCTCGGCACGTTGCGGCGACGTAGGTGAGCGAACACGGTGGCGCGGTGGATACCGTACCTCTCGGCGAGGGCCTTGACGCTCATCCCGGCCAGGTAGTCGCCGACGAGCGCATCCACCTCGGAGGCGGTGAGAAAAGTTTGAGCCGTCTCGACAGTCCTCACGACGGGGCCACGATCGTCCTTCGGAGCGGTATCCTGGGGACGTCGGGAGACCTCGTAGACCCCACGGTCTAGGCGGCTGACCAGGATTTTTGTCTTGGGGGCGGAGTTGCCGAACGTGCTACTCAGGCACCCAGCTTCCGGGCCCAGTAGACGACACTGGGCCCGGACTCGCTTCCACTATTTCCCCTTGTCAAGCCGGAGTTCAGTGTGGTGCGTGATGGTGATCGCACCACCATCTCCAAGGGCACGCCTGGTGCGCGATGGCGATCCGTGGCCCCCAACTGGACCACCACCGCCTCGAAGCAGCTTGGGGCGACAAGCCGACTTACGGACGCCAGCCTCCTCGCTGCTCTCACAACGTTTCCACACGCCATCACCAATCAAGCCCCCCAATGCGGACAAGACGGACGCAACGGTGGCACTCCGTCGTGTCGTTCCTCGCACCCGTCCGATCATGCCGAGTTGAGGTCGTTCGCAGACCCGACATGGGACACGCCGTGCGTTGTGATCCGATGGCTACCGCGTTGAGGTGAAGATAGTCGCACGGGACGCACTTGCTCCGGCCCGCAACGGTGCTGAACCGGGCTGCGTCAAGGCTGGCGACTACGATCTGAAGGGAAGCGAAGTGCCTTCAGCCAAAGTGCGGAACCTCCGGGTCTTCCTCGCCTCGCCTGGAGGCTTGGATGCCGAGCGCCAAGCCGTCGAGGCGGTGGTTAGCGTGTTGAATGCGGAGATCGCTCTGACGAACCGTGTGGTGATTACGGTCCGGCGCTGGGAGCAAATGATTGGCGCGGCGGGTAATCCGCAATCGCAGATCAACCCCGGGGTGGATGGTTGCGACATTTTCGTAGGCATCGTACATCGACGTTGGGGTACGGCTACCGGCAACGGCTTTGATTCTGGGTTTGGTGAGGAGTTCGCGCGAGCGCTCGACCGATGGGAACGGAAAGGCGAGCCACGAATCGCCCTCTTCTTCAAGCAAGTTGACAACGAGTCGTTGCGCGACCCTGGGGATCAGCTGAAGAAGGTACTGGAGTTTCGCAGCTCTATTGAAGAGAAGCATACGGCCTTTTACAACCTTTTCGAGTCCACCGACGAGCTGAAGATCCAGGTTTTCCAACTGCTCGTCGAGGCGGTTGTTCGACTTCCCGCCGAACCGCAAGCCGAAGTCGCGGGCACGGCAACCGGTGATCCTGCCGAGACGGCTGCATCCGACGAGGAGCGCGGACCAGGTGAACTATCGAGCGTCCTGGCGGCATTTGCTGACGTAACGGCTGGGCGTGAACCCACGACCAAGCTTGACGTCGATCGTCTAGAGCTATTCGGTCTCGCGGCATCCCGGGATGATGATCCTATTCCTACTCATCTCGCGAATCGCATCTTCACTAGACGTGAGGAAATCTCCTTCCACTGGGTGGAGGTCGCCGCTTGGTTCCGGACCTACCTAATGGACTTGGGACGCGCGTCTAGGGCGTGGGAGAGAGTCATACCGTTCGCCTCGGTTGCGGGCGGCGCCGAGCAACTTGGCGAGTTGCTCGAGGATAGCGCCGTGAAGGTCCTGACTTCCAAGGATTCCCACTTGGTGGCCGGCTGGCTTCGGCTCGCAGCCGCACTCAAGGTTAGGCCCAAGAGCATCTGGCTCACGCCTCCACTTGATGAAGCCCAGCAGTCGACCCTCCGCGAGGTGTGGGCGAGCGCTTCCACCGCATCCATTCCGCTCGCCGTCGCTTACTGGCTGAGTGTTCGGCGACGCCAAGATCTTCAACTGGCGAAGACTCTTGCTGAGGACGGGCACGACGGCCTCCGATCGCTCGGAGAATCGCTAGTTGGGCTGATGCGGCAGAAGCCCGATGCCACACCACTCGCCCGTTCCATGCCCGACCTCCTGATCGACTCCAGCGTTTCTGATGTTTTCGGAGACAGCAGCCCATTCGCCAGCCTGCCAGCGGTCGACCTCGAGAAACTAGTACTGCGAAGTTTCCTTGACAAGACTGTTCGGCTACGAGCGTTGGATGAGTTGATCAGTCGTGACGTCGTGCCATCGTCCGTCATCAAGGCAGTCTTGAAGGACGAGGGGTCCACCTCGTTCATTGGCCGGTCGTGGTCAGCGGAGGCTCTGGAACGTCTGTTTGACCGAGCGGTGTCTACCTCCTTCATGAATCGCTTCATGGACATCATCGGCGAACCTAGTGAGAAGCTTGACGGCTCAGCGCGCGCGGCGTTAGCCAGGATGGCGCGACACAACGCCGCGATCGGCGAAATCGTGATGTCCCTCCTCCAGAACCAGGTGTATCTGGACGCAGATAATGCCTCTATGCTGCTGAGCCGGTACGAGGGGACAACTGAGGCGCTCGACGTCGCCGAGTCGCTGCTGCGGGGCACCAACGCTGAGGCGAGCAAGTTCCTGGATGCTCTCAGAGGGGCGGGAGCTGACGCCCACATCATCGACTTCGTTCAACGCAAATTCGAGATCGTAGCTCTTAAGTACCTTTCCAGACTCCCGGACGCACGACGACGGAAACGGCATCTTGGGCGCGTGCGAGAACTGGCAACGGGGGACGGAATATATCAATTCCAAGCGACCGAGTGCCTGATCGAGATGCTTGAGGATGAGGACGTCGACCTCCTGATTGGAGGGCTTACCTACATGAATGAGGCGACCAGCTCTCGCGCTACGGCAGCGATCAGGCGGCGAGCGACCTTGAAACGGCTTAACGAGCTTGTGGGCTCACAGAATGAACAAGTCGCAGTGTCGGCGCTCATCGAGCTGCGGAAACGCGGTCGAGCCCCGAGTCGCCGCAGGCTGATGGTACTAATGCGCAGCGACATGCCAATGGTGCGTATGGCTGCCGCCTCGATCCTTATTGCGGAGCTCGATAGACCTGACTTATCGGAGACGCTTCGCAAGTATGTTTTTGGAGGCGCCTTCTACTACTACAACGTGGTCTGCGAGTTTGATCGGGAGATGGCGCAGGTTCCGCAGGCATCACCAGGCATGGGCGAGGTCACCTCGTAGCGTTGCGCCAACGCGCACACGGGTCGATGGCTGAAGGGCACTTGCGCCGGGTTGGGCGCCGATCTTCTGGCGGCCTGAAAGGCGATCAACTTCGCCCATTGCTCGTCCCCTGCAAGCCCGAGCGACGCGCTCACGCTTGCAGGGGTTTGGCCGAACTCGCACTTGCCGCGAGTTGGCTTCACATTGGGGGCAATCTACAACCAGCTCCCGCGCGTTTGATTGAGACGTTCTTGGGTGCAACGAGGCCCGGACGCTGGAGAACCGCCCTCGGGGCCTCTGCTGGCGGTCTAGGTCGCGAACCCGCCTTCAGCTAGCCATCCGGTCATGCCGCACTGGGGGCCCTCTGTGCGAGTTCACCTACGGTTCGACGGCTCTGTCGCCCACAGCCGCTCTGTGCGCGGGCGTACTCCGACGAGCGGACCCCTACGGGAGGGGCCGAGCAGGCAGGGTTCCAAACGCCTCGCCAACGACACCGCCTGTAACCACGTGCCGCTGGAGCGATCGCAGCATGCGCAGTGTCTCCTCGTCGCCGAATCCGGTAGTTGTCTGCCAATCCCACCCAGAGCCAATGACATTGCTCATGAAGACGATCTCGGTGGCAAGCAACGCCCGGGTCCAGTCGGTCCGGCTCAGTGGTGTTCCAGCCACAATGGCGTCACCAATCCGAGCGCCGCTGTCACCTTGAACACCTCGAATAGGTGGGCCAGCGCAGTACTCGGACGCATGAAAGGCCTCGCCAAAGGCCTAGCGCGCTCGACATCTATGCCGTCCTGCTCGTCGTCTGCCTGGCGGGCCGTAGCACCATGTTCGAACTCGAACAGCCAGAAGCCGACACACGCCGGCCAACAGTCGCTCCGATCCCGACGTCAGCCGCGAACGTCGATGAGTTCGGTAAGCAGGTCCTGCGCAAGGAGGCTGGCCGAGGCGGCGACGACATCGGGTTGACCCACTCCTTGCTCTGCATGACCGGCCATCGCCGAGCCAACTGCTTCGGCACCGGCGGCGAAGAGCAGCTGGAGGAATCCCAGTGCCTGACGAGTCACCTCCCGGGAGACTTCGTCGGCGATGAGCCGTCGGACAGAATCCGCCAGGTCTGGCGTTGTGGTGGCGACGAGCAGGCGGTAGCTGTCGTGAGCGTCCTTGTTGTTGAGGCGTGACGGCTTGTCCAGGCGTTCGCCGAGCTTGTGGAGCTTGGCCACCAGAAGCGCTGCCGGGCCAGCGACGTTGACAACGGTGCTGCGGCCATCGTCATCCAGCGAGGCGACAGTCATGGTGGCGTGGTCGACCACTGAGGCTTCCAGACCGGTGGCTCGTCGGGCGACCAGCTTGCCGTGTGGAGGGATCTTCGCTGCTCGCCGCCCGGGAGGTCCGGCGAGGTATTCAGGGACCATGAGGTCGACCGGAATCCCGCGTGGCGAGATCCATGCGCCGGGCTGCCTGCTTGTCGGATCGAGGTAGAACCCAGCCCGACTCATCGCTTCTTCCACGTGCGGGGCATCACCAAGCGTGCGCGGGTCGAGCACCAGGTCGGAGTCCTTGGTCGCTTCTGCGATGGCGAATGAGGCCTGGCCGGTGTGGAGATACACCGCCTGTGCCCCGACGAGGATCACCGAGTCGCGGTGGGCGTCCAGAGCAGCGAGGGCGTCGAGAAGTGCCGAGCGGGCCTCAACGATCAAGTTGGCGTCGCCAGTCATCAGTGTTCGCCTCCATCCAGTTCAGCAGGTAATCGCCTTCGGCAGGATTGCGACCAGGCCCCCCGAGCAGATCGGCCACTGCCTGGCTTGGTGCGACGATCGTGGCACCCAGCCAATCAGACGTGCGCTCGAACACGGCGGGCGAGCGAGGTGAAGCGAGGACAACGTTCGCTCCGGTGTCCACCGGACGCAGACCGAGTGCGGATGCCAAGCCAGGAGGATCCTCGGTGTAGAGCAGCGCCAAGCGCGGCTCGGCGTAGGGGGCATAGGGCTGAGCTGCCAGGGAGCCGCTGAGCGCATAGCGCACATCCTGCGGCAGCTGGCGGAGTTGCTCGACAAGCGCGGCCATGCCGCGGGGTTCCAGGTAACTCCACGTGGCGCTGCTGGCCAGAACGCTGGCCTCCTGGCTCCACTGCCGCAGCAACCGTGTCCAGTCCACGCTGGCGATCGGGCCCCGCACCGTGTGGCTCAGAATCCCCTCATCAGCGAGGTAGTCGACTAGCCGGTACGCGGCCCCCAGGGATGCGCCGGCTGCATCGGCGAGCTGAGGCACCGTATACGGGGGCGCGTAGTCCACCAGCGCGCGGACCAGCAGCGCCGCGGGCAGACCCTTGAGACTGGTGGTTGGTCGCCCGGGGCCGCGCCAGGGATCGGCGGTCGCCCCCCGATCAGACACCAGGATCAACGGGTCAGCCGAGGTGAGGAGGACGTTGCCCGTCGCATCCGCGTAGGCAATCCCACGCTCGCGGAGGCCTTCCTGCGCCTGGGGGGCGAGATAGCGCGAGACCACCATCCGCCGCGCACCAGCGGCCACGTCCGAGGCCCTCGGAACGTCCACTTCGTCCTGCATGGCCAGAGCATCCCGTCGGGTCAACGCTCGCTTGACCTCGACCACAAACTCGAGAACTACTCGCTCGTCGTACACGAGTTGAAGTGACGCATCATTGCGCTGGCTCAGTCCACCGACGGTCACCGAGGTCCGTACCGTCCAGCCCGGCGGCAGGACCGCCATCACCCGTGCACTCGCAAGCAGCATGACATCCGATGGGTTGCGCGGCTCTGGCCCATACCCATCGTCGGGCAACGTGAGAGTTCCCACAGTCCGAGTCACTTCTCGACAATATCAGAGTTCCGTCCCCAACGGAGGATGATGTTTTCCGGGAAGAGTGCAGCCCCATGCCTCCCCTCCGCCCGCCAGCCCCCGCGGTAGACGTAGTCGAGACAGCCGTCGGGATGCAGTCCGCAGCTCAGCACGCAGCACGCAGGCAATCGACAGTCGAGGCGAGCAATCGATGCCACCGACGCCCTCCCTCAGTCACGGTTCCGCGGTATCGCCACGTTGGACTCAGCAATCGCCGCGCGAACCGTCTTGCGATCGATGCCAAGCTGCCGACTGATCGCTCGAAGCGACAGACCGGCCCGATACAGCCGAACCGCCTCTGCCCGCTCATTCACATCAAGCCCAGTCGAACGACGCAGCGTGTTCCGGCGACGAAGGTGAGCGGCCACCGTCGCCCGGTGGATACCATACCGGTCGGCAAGCTCCAGGACCCCAACTCCGGCCTGATAGTCAGCGACCAGGCGGTCGATCTCGGAGGCAGTGAGAAAAGTTCGAACCGTCTCGACTTCGCGGACCACAGGCCCTCGACGGTCTCCGATCGAGCGGCCTGCCGGGCGCCTGGGCTTACTGTAGACCCCTCTATACCAGCGCTTGACTAGGGTTCTTGCCTGCGGGGAAAGGTTTGAAAGGGCGCTACTCAGGTACCCCCCGTCAGCCACCCCCTGTCGGTGACACCTGCGAGGATGGGTCCGTGGTTGGCATTCGCACGGATTCCGTACCGCGGGGCATCGACGGACCCTCTCTTGCTGCTGCTGCCGCTGGCCTGATGCTCCTTCCTTCGAACGCGTCGCGGCTTGTTCGCTTGCATCGGCTCGCAGCTTTGGGCATGGCACTGAATGACACCGGTGCTCCACCGGTGAGCCCAAGCGCAGTCCGATCCATCCTGAAGCGGGAGGACATCGGCGACCGCCGCATATTGATACAGGAGGATCCGTACTCAGAGGTCCTTGTACACAGCATCAGCTTCACCGGGGGGCCGTACCTCGTATCAGCTGGGTCGGGCGAGCACACCGTCGCTGACCTGGAGGACCTAGTCGACGCCGCGTTCCGTGAGCGATGGATGCCGGACAAGCTACGAGGTCCAGCCCGCCAGCTGATCCAAGGCCTCCTTACCGTCAGCGACATCGTGCTCAAGCGAGCTGGGCTCACACGAGGCACCCCGCCAGGAGGATCGCCGGGAACTCCCATTGACGTGCCAGGCGCAGCACGGCTCAACGCACTCGCTGACGCGGCATACATCTCGAACGAGGAACTCGATGCTCATGGCAGTTGGCTGCGCATGGTCGTTGACACGTTCGCGCTTGATCCCGGCCAGCTGGACGATCCTTGCGCAAACGACACAACCGATGACCGCCTCTACGTAACGCCATTCCTTCGGCTTGGGGACGGATACCTAGTGGCACTGCCGCTTGATCTTCTCATCACCATCCGGTTCCACCTTCTGAGATTCGCGTATCAAGCGGGTCAACTCGAAGAACTCGGCCAGCGCCTGCGGAAAGCTGCGTTGCGCCGATTCATGAGGCTGCTTCCGAGCCGCTCCTCTCCCGACTTGCTAGAGCGAAGCACCTCCATGAGCAGATACCTCCTGAAGACCGACTCGAAACGTGACCTTCACCTGGTCGTCGCAACTGACCCGCTCGTTGACTGGGAGTTGGAGGTCTGGGGTTCCTACGACACCCGGATGCTCCTGGATCACCTCGCCGACCTTGTGTCTCCGCTCACCCGACGCAAGTACTCGTCGGCGGAGGAGCTTTTACACCTCGTCTTGACCGACAGTCCCGGCCGATCTGCGTTCTGGGGTGTCCCGAATGTCGACGGCGCAGACCCCATGCTCATCGCCCGCTCCGACGACTTGGAAGTGATCATGCATCAGGAGCCAGACGGGCTGCTGGGCTTGTTGCTGTTCGCCGAAGCCACAGAGAACCGTCCGGGACAGTCTATGTCGACGGCTGTCCTTGACGAGTTCTGTTCGTACGTGGCGAACGAGAAGTCGTTCTACCTGTCGGACGATGGGATTCCCAACCTCACTGTCTTTCAGACAGGAGATGGGCTGTACCCGCGTCAGAAGTACTTCGCCGAGACGGACCGCCACGGAGTTGTGCCGCCAGTGTCAAGTCCACCGATCGTCCAGGTCCGACGTCGCTATGAGCGGGATGCGCCAGAGATCTTCCTCGTTGAGCCAAGTAGTTCCTACGTCGGCTATGTCGTCGAGATGATCGACCACACAGTCTTCATCACCGTCGACATTGAAGGGGCGGAGCCCGTCGGCGTGGAGCCGACCCTTCTTGAGTGTGTCGCCTACTGGGTACGCGAGTGCGCCTACCGCACTGGCGCCCGGCCAAGGGCAGCGACAACCGAATTGACTGTCCGGCTGATCGACCCGGAGTCTTGGAGAACGGTTCACGATTGGTCACGCACCGATCCCGCAGTCAGGATGACGCAGGTAGAGAACGGGTACACCCTGGCATTCACGGAGACGTTCGTCGCCCTCCTCCAGGAGGCAGTGAACACTGCGGAGCGCGAACTCGTGGCGGTCCTATTGACCAGTCTTTTCGGAACGGGGAGTACTGATCTGGGTTCGAGCCTTGATGCGGTTGCCCCCTTGGGTTCGAAGCGGATGATCAACGCCTTCGACCAGAATCATGCTCCGGACATGCTGGCCGAGAACCTGCCCCGTGCTCTGAAAGGTCACGACCAGATCACGGCCCAAGTGCTTGACGAGTTGGGCCAGTGGCTCCGGTCACCGACCGGCGGCGGCTTCCAGATCGGCGGCCTCCTGGGCACAGAACGGGTCCGGGTGCTCAATGCGGCTGTGGGGCACCTCTTCAGTCGACTTGAGGCCGAGATCGCCTCGTACGACAGGCGAGCCCTGCTCGACTTCCTTGTCGCGCAGAACGAGGCCCTCCTCCACGACGCCAAGTTCAACTCGATCATGCTGAAGTCGCGCCTGGCGTGCTTCGGCGAGCAGTCAGAGACCGTCGCCGAGCTGGTTGATCACCGGAAGGCAAGCGCGACTGCGCAACGAGCGAATCGCTTCCTGATCGAGTACGTGGCCGCGCAGCCTCCAGGTGGGGAACGCGTGATCGAAGTGCTCGACTACTACCGCGTCCTGGGCATTGCGATCGAACTCATCCGGAGAGCAACTACCTCGGACTTCCTTCACTACGGACTCGCCGACTTCGAGGTCTCCATTCTCGGCTCAGGGCGCCTTGGAGTGAGCCGAGAGGAACCGGTGACCACGGCCATGGACACTTACGCCGCGAACTTTGGCATGCGATCAGTTCGGGGCGCGGTGAGTAACGATGCCGGAGACGGCGTCGACGACTTCGACGTCCCTGACTTCATTGCCCGCAGCGAGCCTGCCATGCGTGCCGAGTTTGGGTTCACCCTGACTGAGCTCCGAGGGGTGTGTGGAGGCCTGCTGGACTTAGCCACAGCTGATCAGGTGACACGCATCGATCGCTCACGGGCCATCTCAGAAGTGTCGACAGCGCGGGGCGTTGCGAACGAAGTCGTGTCGGCTGTTATGGATGGGATCACCCTCACAGAGCGGAAGTCTTTCCTCGGCATCGGACAGGATGCCTGGCCGTGGCGCTTCAACCGCGACATGTCGTACGTTCGGCGGCCGCTCGTGCTTCAGGGCCATGAGTTGGTCTTCGGCTTCCGTAGCATCTACCGGCTGGGGCCGTACTGGGTCGACAACCTGCTGTCAGGGCGCTTGCAGGGTCGCGCGAAGACGGCCGAGATCCAGCGGTGCATCTCTGAGGCCCGGGGGAAGATCAACAATGCCTTCGCCCGTTCGGTAGCCGCCAAGCTTGAGAGTCTCGGCATGACCACGCGATCGTCCGTGAACAAGATCGGTAAGAATCGCATCACCGACGCTGCCGGCCATGACCTCGGGGACATCGACGTCCTCGCAGCCCACCCAGAGACCCGGACGGTCATTGCGGTCGAGGCGAAGGACTTCGAGGTCGCGCGGACACCAGCCGAGATCGCCGGCGAGCTTGAGAAGCTGTTCGCAGGCAAGAAGGGGAAGAAGCCCACGATCGAACTCCACAGCAGACGCATCGATTGGTTGAGGCAGCACCTCGGCGATGTCACCGAGTTCCTTGGCGCAGACAGCAACGGCGCGCCCTGGCACTTGGCAGGCGCCGTGGTGACGAGCGACCCACTTCTCACTCCCCTCGTCAACACCAGCCCGTTCCCTGTGATCCCCTTTGACGATCTCGGACTCGCGACTTTGGGCCTCGTGCCTCGCGGCAACGGGCGCTCCCGAAATCGGAAGAAGCGCAGGCGGCGCTAGCGTTCCGCGCGTGCTTTGGGGCACCGCGCGCAACACTGCGGTGGCGGGCCCCGGACGCAGTACACGGGTGAGCGCAGCTCGTTCTGGCGAGCACTCTGCTTGCTATGCCTACCAATTCGCTACGGTCTGCGGTGTGGAGATCTCCGAGCTTCTAATCGCCGCTCGCGAAGCGGCGGGCATGACGCAAGCGGGCGTCGCAGCAGCACGCAACGTATCTCGGGGTGCGCAGAGCCAGATCGAACTTGCTGGCGCCCGACCAGGGTGGGACACGATCGACTCCTTCGCGAAGGCGATCGATGCCTCCGTGACAGTGCGGTTCGACCTTGCCAACGGCGCCGTTGTCAGCGCGCGGTGTGCCGGCATTCGCCGTCCGACTCTTGCCGATGATCTGTTCGCTGACGCTGATCGGGCACGGGCAGGCGCGCTCGCTGCTGGCTGGGCGGTAGGCCGCGATGGGACGGTGACCTCAGCCCCCGTGGGCTATGGCGAGTTCGCGACCGTTCAGCGTTTGGCAGCGATCATCGAGCCATCGAACTGGAATCTTCAGGCGGCCCTAGTGGTCCTGATGTCGATGGCAGCTGCCACAGGAATCGACCGCGACCAGGGCTCCGACTTCGCACAGGAGTTCCAGTGGCTGCTCAACCCCTTCCCCGAGGACGAGGAGGACCCACCCGTCTATGACGTCACTGCGGAGAGTCAGATCGCGCTGAATGCGCTCCTGTATGCGACGAGGCACACCGCCCGCGATGTACTCCTCTACGCAACCAGGCATTCAGACCTCGATGCGCTCGCCTCCTACGCGCATCACCGTGCTGCGGTACTGCCGGTGCGGGGCCTCACAAGCTACCTCACCTCCGGGGTGCCCGGCGCTCAAGAGGTGGCTGACCTGACTACCCGAATCTGCGTCAGCGGCGATTGGCGCCTTGCGATCCTCCGACAAGCGGGCTACCTCCACGGCGAACCCACCCAGTACGACTGGCTTCCCCACATCGTGGAGACGACGGAGGCCTAACATGCCCCTGACCGCCACCGGACCGGATGGTCACAACCTGGACGCTACTGACTGTCCCGACGACATCTGGGCAGAGATCTATCGGCGCAGGCCGCGGGTCGAGCTCCACTGCCGAAGCTGCGGAGCGCCCATGCATGCGAAGGTGTCGTCGGCCGGATCGAGGTTCTTCGCCCATGACTCCCTCGACCCGACCTGTCCCTCGCTCGGAGAGACACCGGAGCATCGCGAACTGAAGCGACGAATCGCGCAAGCTCTGCGCGGGCTGAGCTGCCATGCCCTCCTTGAGGCCATCCCCTCGACCGGTGACCATGGCGGGTGGCGCGCGGACGTCCTCGGCGTCTCGCCAAACGGTCGACGCGTCGCGTTCGAGGTTCAGCTAGCACCCATGACAGTTGACGAAGGCATTGAGCGCACCGCCCGGTACGAGCGCGACGGCATCCCCTGCGTGTGGCTCAGCCCGCGACAGGCTCACTGGATCGGCTCGCTGCCAAGCTGCCATCTGACCGAGGACGACGGCCAGCTCGTCATCTACCGAGGGCTCGGACGATTGGACGCCTCAGGGGCCAACCGATGGATAGCCTCCGGTCCCGTCACCTTCGAGAAGCTGGCACTCGGCATGCTCAGTGATCGCATTACCACCGCGAGCCAAGTGGGACTCCTCGAGACAGTCGGCGAGCGAGTCATCTACACGCCCAACGCGACCCTCCTGGTGGCGACCCGAGACGTCGAACTGCTGGCAGAAGCCCAAACTGCGGAAGCGCGGCGACAGGCGGAGCAGGCGCGTCGACGAGAAGAAGAGGTACGCCGCCAGGCGGAGCACGCCACGAACCTAACTGCCCTCTACCAGCGGCAGGAACGGGTCCTCCAGCACGCGATCGATGACGCCGCCGTCACGCTCGAACCGGGCTGCATTTGGCTGGGCATACCGCCCACGGCGTGGGACGGAGCTCTGCCGGTCAAGCGGATGCTGGCTCGCGGTTCCGACAAGACCCGAGGCGGAGCCGCCATCTGGGCGACCGACCCGAGCGGAGACCGGCGACTGTGGGCGGTCGTGTGCCCCATCACCAGCAAGACCACGCCGAGCCTCGGGTGGAGTTGGAAGCGGCGTGGCGTCCGCGTCTACACCGAAACCCGCAAGGAAGCCGAACGACTCGCGGCCGCCCTCGAATGGCATCCAGACGACCTGCTTGCTCGAACGTCCGAGGCCGCGCTCGCGGCCAGTAGCTAGTCCGAGAATTACTCAGGCTGTCGCCCTGGCCGCATTGCTCACGCTCGGCACGCCAAGGTGCGGCGAGTTACGGGTGTCCGTGTCGCCTCGATCGTGGCCGCGGAGCTTCAGTAGGCGTAGCATCTTGGTCGCTATGGGTTCAAGGCGCTTAGCGCAGTGAGTCCAGTCGCACTCGTCATCGGTCTCGTGGTCGCCTCGCTCATATGGGCACTGACTAGGTCAGTGCTCGGAAGGGAGGTCTCCATGGCTCCTGAAAAGATGCAAGGCACGAGCAAGCTCAGTTACCGGAAGCTGTTCACTAACGTGTTGGACAATTGTTGGTCTGGCGGCCTCGGTCTGGCGACGATGCGCTGGGCGCCTTGATCCCACAGCTCCATTTTGCGTAGGCCGGACTCATTGCTTGCCGCGGGACGGCGTCCCTTCTGATCTTCTGAACACTCCGCCAGGGGTCCTCTCCTGCACACCGGATCCCGTGGAGCACTGGCACAGGTTGTGAACTCAGAGCGTCACTCGGCGATACCGCCAGCGCAATCACGCCTCTGCCCCACGTCCCGACCGAATCGCCACACCAGCGGAGACCACCACCGCCCGAACCGTTTTGCGATCAACCCCCATCCGTCGACCGATCGCGCGAAGAGAGATCCCGGACCGATACAGCCGAACCGCCTCTGCCCGCTCATTGATATCGAGCCCGGCCAAGCGACGCGGAGTACTCCGACGGCGAAGATGGGTAGCCACAGTCGTCCGGTGAACTCCGTAACGATCAGCAAGCTCAGCGACACCAGCACCACCCAGATACTCCCCGACCAGACGGTCGACCTCGACAGCAGTGAGAAGGGCATGAGCGTTCTCGATCCCCACAATCACAGGGCCAGGAAGATCCGAAGATTGAGGGATCTCGGGGCGCCTCAGCTCGCGGTATACCCCTCTGTACCAACGCTTGGCTAGGGTTCTTGTTTGCGGAGAGAGGCTCGAAAACACCTCACGGCGGCAGCTCAGGCGGGCCGGGTTCAGGATTTCGGTCGCCAGATCCCCCTCAAACGGGGACTGAACTCTGACCCCTTGCTTTGCGCTGGCAGCCCAGGTGAAGCTGTCGGCCTGGAGTTTAGGGTCGCAGAGCGTGTCGAATGGGGTGGCGTAGTCGACGCGGATGCCGTTGCCTTCGTCGATGTAGATCTTCTTGAAGAACGCTTGGTTACACAGTCGGCGGTTGGCGTCGTCGGCACGGGCGTACATGGTGGCGGCGTTCTCCAGCAGGGTGAGGGAGTCTTCCAGGTTCGCCCGGGCCTGGGCGTACTCGGCGTGGTGGGCGTCGATCCGGTTCTTGACTGTCTCCAACCCAGCACCGATCCGGTCCTGTTCGTTCTTGAGTAGGTCGAGCGGGACGGCACCGGCGTAGTGTGCCTGCAACAGCTTGAGCTGTTCGTCTTCGAGTCGCTCGCGGCGAGCGGCAAGGTCGGCCAACTCGTCGGTCTCGGTCGCCATCAGCTTGTCGAACGCAGTGTGCATCATGGCAGCAACGGCGTGCCGGGTCCGAGCGTCGATCTGGAAGGTCGGGTAGACGTCCTCGATCAACGCCTCGACTTGGCTGATCAGCCTCGCGCGCCGGGTGCAGTTGGTGCGTTTGGAGTGGCGTCCAGCGCACATAAAGTACGGATAGATCACACCCCCCTGAGCTGCGGGCGCGGGTGATCAGGAGGCGGGAGCCACACTGGCCGCAGAACACGGTGCCCTTCAGGTAGTGATCATGGACCTGCGTGGCGTCCGCTGCCGTACGGTGCGTCTCAAGGATGGTCTGCACCTGGTGCCAGGTTTCGGGTTCGACGATCGGCTTGTGGAGTCCTCGGTAGGTGGCGCCTTTGAACTGCACAAGTCCCCGGTAGTACGGGTTGGTCAACATCCGGTACACCGAGGATTTCGCGATCGGGCGCTCCGGCTGCTTCGGCGTCGCCGGTACCGTCAATCCGCGAGCAACGAGTTCTCGGTGCAACTGGGCGGTCGTCCAATGCCCCGACGCGAACACGGAGAATGCCCACACCACCAGCTCAGCCCGTCCGGGGTCGATCTCGACGGCGCGGGCCTCGCGGCCCATCCCGTCGCGCACGCGGATATTGCGGTAGCCAATCGGCGCCCGGTTCACCGTGCCGCCGCGGGCAGCCTTCTGTGCCATGCCCTTCACCACCTCGGTTGAGAGGTTCCGGGAGTAGAACTCGGCGATCGTGGACATGATGCCGTGCAGCAGCATCCCCGACGGCGTCTCGTCGATGTTCTCTGTGGCGGACACCAGCGTGGCGCCGGCGTCCTTCAAGGCCAGATGGATAGCCACGTCGTCGGCCCGGTTGCGGGCCAGCCGGTCGACCTTGTGGACGATGCAGTAGTCCACCCGATGCTGGGCGACGTAGCGGATCATCCGCATCAGGTCGGGACGGTCAGCCTTCCTGGCCGACTCCCCGGCATCGACGAACTCCTCAACGATCACCGCGCCCAACTGCTCGGCCTTGCGCTGGTTCGCCTCCCGCTGGGCAGGGATCGAGTAGCCCTCCTCTGTGCCTCCCTTCTCGGCCTGTTCCTTGGTCGACACCCGCAAATACGACACCGCCAGGGCGCCATCCAGCGGTGTCGGCGCACCCAGGTTGTCGATGGCTACCTGTCGGTGTTTGGCAATCGCCATGGCTCCTCCTCCACACTCGGAGGGTCCAGATTCCTACGGAAGCGCCCGCGATCATCGCGGGTTCCTGACGCACGACGAGACAGCGCCGCCCACAGCCAAGTTGATGACTCCGAGGTGCGCTTCTAGCCCGCACGCCAGTGGCGGATAGTGTGACGCCGTAGTCGGCGGACACCGTCGAGAGAGTTGCAGAGAGCGCCGCCAGGCTTGTTCTGTACGGAGAACCTCCGTACACTGGTCGATGTGAGTGCAGTTGCTGAACCGTCGAAGGATGCCCGCCTTGATCTGCGGCTCCCGAAGGACACTCGTGCGCTCATCGCCGAGGCGGCCGCCCTCTCCGGGGCGAGCCTGACCGACTATGTCCTGAGTCTCGTCGTCCCCGCTGCCCGTCGGGATGTCCTCGAGTCCAGGGCGATCCGGCTGTTTCGCGAGGCGTGGGACGACTTCCTCGACATTCTCGACCGGCCCGACAACGCCGACCTGGCTGCGCTGCGCGAGCACGCCCCGCAGTGGGGGACGTCTCGCCAGTGAGACCCGACAAGCCGCGTCCGCTTCGCCCCGAGGATCCGGTTACGGCGTTCGACTGCGGCAACGAAGCCCTCAACGCCTGGCTGGCCGGCCGTGCCGTACGCAACGAGCAGCGCGGCGACTCGCGAACCTACGTGAGTATCGACCTCGATACTGGCGAGATCGCCGGCTATTACAGCCTGGCCGCATGGTCCATCGCGCACGCCGAAGTCGGTAGCGGCTGGCTCGCCCGCAACGCTCCTGACCCCGTGTCGGTGATCCTGCTCGGACGCCTCGCGATCTCCGTGCGCGCCCGGGGCCTCGGGCTCGGACGCGACCTGGTCGCCGACGCCCTGCACAACGCACGCCTCGGTGCCGGCGTGCTCGGCGCACGCGCCCTCGTCGCCGAGGCCATCGACGAGACCGCCGAGCAGTTCTACGCTCACCTCGGCTTCTGGCAGTCCAGCGCCCGCTGCGACCTGTTCGCAGTCAGACTCACACCCTGACAAGTCAGAACCCATCGGCCGGATCGCTTTCCTTCCCGCCGAACGGTGACGCCGCTCGCACCGAGCGCACCACAGCCCCGAAGTCGACCGGGGCTCGACCCAGCTGCAGACATTCGCGGCGGCTACTCGATGGCACCCCACACTCCTCAATGACCCGCGACGGACCGCCAGCGACCCGGCACACCCAGACCAAGCGAACCGCCCGGTTCCCTGTGAACACAAGGGAACTCTCAAGTTCTCAGGACATTTGGCGAGGTCCGGAAATGAGCCGGATCCTCGACGAGGTCCGCAAGTGTCGGCGCCGCTTGAAAATTGAACGGTTTCGCCGGTGAAAAGTGAACACTCGACACGATCGGAGAGTGATCACGATGGAGGATTGGGCACTGATCAGGAGGCTTGCCGGGGAGGGTACGCCGAACGCGGTGATTGCGAGGAGGTTGGGGATCTCGCGGACCACGGTGGTGAAGGCGGTGGCGTCCCAGGCCCCCCGGAAGTATGAGCGCAGGTCCCAAGAGACGTCGTTCGCGGTGTTCGAGCCGAGGGTCCGGACCCTGTTGAGGTTGAACCCGGACTTGCCTGCGAGTGTGTTGGCGGAGCGGGTGGGCTGGCAGGGGTCGGAGTCCTGGTTCCGGGAGAACGTGGCCCGGCTGCGGCCCGAGCATCGGCCGGTGGATCCGGCGGACCGGCTGTCCTGGGAGGCCGGTGACGCGGCCCAGTGTGATCTGTGGTTCCCGCCGCGGAAGATCCCGTTGGAGAACGGCACCAGCGCCTTGTTGCCGGTGCTGGTGATCACGGCGGCCTACTCCCGGTTCGTGCTGGGCCGGATGATCCCGACCAAGACGACCGAGGACTTGCTGCTGGGCACCTGGCAGCTGCTCCAGCAGCTGGGCCGGGTGCCCAGGCGGTTGATCTGGGACAACGAGCGCGGGATCGGGCGGGGTCCGCACCGGGCCGAGGGCGTGCCGGCGTTCATGGGCACCCTTGCGACGAAGCTGGTCCTGCTGAAGCCCAGGGATCCCGAATCGAAGGGGATCGTCGAGCGCCGTAACGGCTGGTTCGAGACCTCGTTCATGCCCGGCCGCAGCTTCGCCTCACCGGCCGACTTCAACCAGCAGTTCACCGGCTGGCTGGAGGGCGCCAACCGTCGGGTGGTGCGGACCACGAAAGCTGCCCCGATCGACCGGCTCGATGCTGACCGGGCCGCGATGCTGGCCCTGCCACCGGTACCGCCGATCACCGGATGGCACAAACAGGTCCGCCTCGGCCGGGACTACTACGTCAACATCGCCCGCAACGACTACTCGGTCGACCCGACCTGGATCGGCCGCATGATCGATGTTCACGCCGACCTCGAACGGGTCCAGGCCCGTGTGGATGGCCGGCTGGTCGCCGAGCATCCCAGGGTGTGGGCCCGAGGCCTCACGATCACCGACACTCGCCACCTGGAGACCGCGGCACGGTTGCGGCAGGAGTTCCAGCAACCCCGCACCCAGCACACCGTCGAGGATCTGGTCCGCGACCTCGCCGACTACGACAAAGCGTTCGGCCTGAACACCCAGGAGGCGGACCGGTGAGCACCAAGACCACCGAGACGGCCAAGCAGCTCACCTACCTCGCCGCGGCCCTGAAAGCACCCCGGATCACCGAGTCGGCCGGCCGGCTGGCCGACCAGGCCCGCGACGCCGGCTGGACGTTCGAGGACTACCTGGCCGCCGTCCTCGAGCGGGAAGTGTCGGCCCGCAACGCCTCCGGTGCCGAGATGCGGATCAGATCGGCCGGGTTCGGCGGCCGCAAGACCCTGGAAGACTTCGACTTCGACGCCCAACCCGCCGTCCGGAACCAGATCGCCGCGCTCGCCTCGGGCGGGTTCCTCACCGAAGCCCGCAACATCGTCCTGCTCGGACCACCCGGCACCGGCAAGACCCACCTCGCGATCGCCCTGGGCATCCAAGCATGCCGCCACGGCCACCGGGTCCTGTTCGCCACCGCCACCGACTGGGTCACCCGCCTCTCCGACGCCCACCGCGCCGGGAAACTCCCCGCCGAACTGGTCAAGCTACGCCGCTACGGCCTGATCATCGCCGACGAGGTCGGCTACCTGCCCTTCGAACAAGACGCCGCCAACCTGTTCTTCCAGCTGGTCTCCTCCCGCTACGAACACGCATCCCTGATCCTCACCAGCAACCTGCCGTTCAGCGGATGGGGCGGGGTGTTCGGAGACCAAGTCGTCGCCGCAGCCATGATCGACCGCATCGTCCACCACGCCGACGTCCTCACCCTCAAAGGAGCCAGCTACCGACTCCGCAACAAGGGCATCGACACCCTCCCCAGCATCCGCACCACCACCAACGACACCCAGGGCTAAACTCCCAGCAACCGTTCACTCTTCAGACGGCGAAACCGTCCAGTTTTCGAGCGTCGTCCACAGCAAGATGCGCTGACGCCATCCTTCGCCTTGATCGCCACGTCGCACCGCCGTAGCATCCACTGACTGAGTTGCGGGGATCGGCTCGCAGCCAGGAAGAACCCGGAGCTACGTTGTGGGAGGCATTGGCACAGTCAGAGTCGGGCCGCTGCCGTCATGCGCATCCGACCCAGGAGCTGGACACAGAGTTGGGCCCAGCTACCTAGCTTCGCTGATCGCCACGCGGAGTGCGGAGGTTGTTCTCGCTCCCGCCAACTATGGACCTCGCACCGTCGAGTGGGGCGAACCGTGGATGTACGAGAGCCCTGCCTACTGGATCGCGCGGGCAAAGGACATGGCGTCCGCCGACCGACGCGGCGATCCGTACTGCTTCGGTAACTCCCTAGTCGAGGAGATCGTCGCCTGTCTGCTGGGCGGGTTTGGCATCACGTATGAATTGAACGTCGCCGCGTTCTATGCAGTCCGGGAGGCTGGACTCATCGTGACCGAAGTCTGCCCAAGCCCTGCCGACATCCTCGAAGAACTGCAGCGCCCATTGACGCTCGCCTCGGGGCGAGCCGTGCGATATCGATTCCCAAACCAGAAGTCGGCGAGAGTCGCCGGTGCGTTGTCGCGTCTACGGAGAGAGGCGCCGCCAGCTGATCCGCTCTTGGCTCGGGAGTGGCTTCTCTCGTTCGATGGGATCGGCCCGAAGACCGCGAGCTGGGTCGTACGCAATCGCTGGCCTGACGCCGAGGTCGCCATCGTTGATATCCATGTGTGGCGCGCCGCGACAGAGTGTGGAGTGTTTGATGCCGAGTGGACTCCCTCCAGAAACTACTGGGAGATGGAGGCCGTGTTCGTGGAGTGGGCACGTCACGGAGGCGTAAGCGCGGCTGCTCTGGATGCCACAATATGGGCCGAGCGCGCGGGTCGAGCGCGCCGTCGAGTGCCCTCGAACCGCAAGCAATAGCATGGCGTCACTACGCATCGACGAAGGGCGCAGACATGAGCGGATCGAACGGTCCCGACTACTCACCAGTCGGAGGCGGCTCCGGAGCCGCTGATTGTGCTTCATACCGTCGAGAAAAGCCGCTGCAAGCCCCCAACGGGGACGTCGTTCCGATGCTCAGGGTCGGCGATGTTCTCGACGTTGAGCTACAGGAAGATCCCGTCCTCGTGGTTGCGGTCGTGACCCCAAGCGGCCGCGAGGCGGGAGCCATCGTGCCCGACGGGCAGCTCATCTCATGCCTCCAGAACGGCGTAGCATTTTCCGCGACAGTCACGTCGATCCGCGGCGGGCATGTGATGTTCAGGATCGAAGCGACATGATCATAGGTGGGGGGACATATCGCGAGCAGGTTGACTCAATGCAGTACGCCGAAGATATCGGCGGGAGTGGATTCCGCGCTGCTGTGCTGCTATCCGGAGCCGGCGTCGAGTTAGTTTCCGCCGTAGAAGACGAGCTCTCTCCCCTCCTAGAGGGCGCTTGCCACGTATTGGGTATCGCCTGCAACAACGTCGGCAGGGATCGCCCGGTCGGGTTTCATTATCGTGCACCTTTTATCGAGCCTATCGTTCGCGGCCACTCGGCCATGTTCTCAACAAGGTTCGAGGTCTCGGGTGAACACGCTCTCGTATTTGGAGTCGTGGAACGTGGCGAACGACAGATCACGGCGACATCACTCGTATATGACCCGCAGTCCGCTGACGACATCCTTCTCACCGAGGAGACACCACCTTGGCGGACGCCAAGACACCTCGCCATTTGCGCCAATGCCACCGAGACTCGCGCTTTGGGGGGCGCTGTCGATCTCGACGTTGCGGCACGTCTAGCGGCCGGCAAGCTGCGGGCGGACGCTGTCGTCACCAAGGCCGGCGCTCGCGGCTGCTTGGTCACCGAACCGAGGAACGAACGACAGACATGGGTTGGCGCACGTGCCACGTCCACGGTCAGCAAACTTGGCAGCGGTGATGTGTTCTCGGCAGCATTTGCTCAGGCGTGGCACGGAGGTGCTGAGCCGGTCGAAGCGGCCAGGTTCGCAAGCGCTACAACCGCGTGGTGGTGCGAAGGCAGCGGTCTCCGGCTCTCCGTAGCCGCTCTCGCAGGTGAACTGCCGGACGCGGGCAGCGACGAACTCGACAACGCAGGACGCTCCCCGATGGTCTATCTCGCCGGACCGTTCTTCACGATCGAGCAGCGTTGGCTCATTGACCAGTGCAAGGACTTCCTCGAAGACGCTGGCGCGGAGGTGTTCAGCCCGGTACACGAGATTGGTCTCGGTGGGCCCGAGGTCGCCGAAGCCGATCTTACGGGTCTGTCGAAGTGCGATGCCGTGTTTGCGATCCTCGACGGTTGGGATCCGGGCACCCTGTTTGAGGCTGGTTGGGCGACGGCACATGGCATCCCGGTCGTGGCTGCCGGTGGCATCGGATACCAAGGGGGAGCAACTATGCTGCTCGGAACCGGCGCCGAGCATCACGCGGACTACGTAACGGCGATGTACCGCGCAATCTGGAGGGGGCTTCGTGTCGAACGGGCATGAGCACACCGTCACTTCAGAAGGATCGCTCCTCCTGTTCTCCGGAGGGCTCGACAGCACGGCACTCGCTGCGATCTATCGTCCAGCCCTCCTGCTTTTCGTTGACTACGGGCAGCGCCCAGCTGAACTCGAACGGCGCGCATCTCGCCAGGTCGCTGGCCTCCTAGAGCTCAGACTGGTAGAGGTGACGCTAGGAATCGATGCGTTCGGTTCGGGCTTGTTGCGGGAGGACGGTGGTGCTCAACCGAGTGCTGCCCCAAGCCCGGAGTGGTGGCCGTACCGAAACCAGTTCCTCGCAACCGCCGGTGCGGCAGTCGCGCTTCAGCAAGGGCTTTCCGCCGTTCTCGTCGGATCAGTCGCTCCTGACGGGGAGCGTCACCTCGACGGCACACCCGAGTTCTACGACCGCCTCGACGCCATCATCCGTTACCAGGAGGGCGCGATCAAGGTGCTCGCCCCCGGGATAGATCGCACCACAGAGGATCTCCTCCACGCATCGGCGCTCGATGAGAAAGTGCTTGGGTGGACGGCGTCCTGTCACCGCTCAAATCTACCCTGCGGGCAGTGCCCAGGCTGCTGGAAGCGCATGCGGATCCTCGCATCGCTTGGCATCGAGGGATACGAGTGGGGCGTGGCACCATGAGTGACGACGACCTTGTTGTGAAGGTCAGTCAGGAGTTTGAGTTTCACGCGGCCCACTTTCTGCCCTGGCATCCTGGAAAGTGCGCGAATGTCCATGGACACTCCTACCGCGTCCAAGTCGAGGTCGATGGCGCTCTGGACGGAAGGGGGGTTGTCATCGACTTCGACGAACTGGCAGCGATGGTGTGGGACAAAGTCATCGAACCACTGGACCATACCCTCCTCAACGATCACCTCGACAACCCGACCGCGGAGCGAGTCGCGATTCATATCCTTCGGAAAGCCGAAGCATCCGGAGTGGAACTGAGTGAGGTTCGCGTGTGGGAAACCGCCAGGTCGCTCGCCGTAGTCCGCCGCAGCGCGCGATGACCACGCTCTTTGTCAACGAGATCTTTCGCTCTCTCCAGGGCGAAGGCCCCAGTCTGGGCCAGCCAGCAGTCTTCCTCCGGCTAGCCAATTGCAACCTCGCCTGCTCGTGGTGCGACACACGCTTCAGCTGGGACTGGGAACAGGTCGATCCCGAAGAGGAACGGCACGAGACGGGAACCGCGGAACTCGCCTCCCAGATCATCGATAAACTGGACGGAATCGACCTACTCATCATCACCGGCGGCGAGCCACTGCTTCAGCAAGGCGGCATCCTGGAACTCATAACGGTCCTGAGGATCAGCGCGCCGAACCTGCGGGTCGAAGTTGAAACGAACGGGACTATCCCACCCACGCCTCGATTCGCGGACGCGATCGACCTTTTCGTTGTGAGCCCGAAACTCGCCAACTCCTCCGTACACGAGGGACGCAGACTACGGCGTCGCGCACTCGCGTCGTTCCCACCGGATCGGTCCGCCCTGAAGTTTGTCGTCACCCAGCCACGAGAACTGCAGGAGGTCGCCGCTGTACGGGCGATCGTCGGTCTACCACCTGATCGCACGTGGATCATGCCTGAAGGCACCACGCCCGACTCCGTACTACGCGGGATGCGGGTACTCACCGATCCCGTCGCTCAGCTCAGGTACAACTTGTCTCCCAGGCTGCACGTCCTGATCTGGGGTGACGTGCGCGGCAAGTAGCTGGGCGCGCGGTGCGAGTGGGGGTGTCACACCCGACTCGGGCTTCCGGTGACCCAACACCACGACCTGTTCGCGACCAGACTCACACCCCGACAGACCGCGGCCACATCGGCCCGATCACCGTCCCTCTGGCCGGGCGATGACACCGCCGCCACCGAGCGCGACCGGCCCAGTACCGACCGCGCCCGACCCACCCACCCATTCCCCGGCGGATATTCGACGGCCACCGGTAACTCACTTCAATCACCCGTGACGGACCGCCAGAGACCGGCTACACTCGGACCAATCGAACCGCCCGGTTCCCTGCCAACACAAGGGAATTCGCTGGTTCTCAGGACATTTGGTGAGGTCCGGAAGTAGCCCGGATCCTCGATGAGGTCGCAGGTTCAAATCCTGTCACCCCGACCACTGTGATGTCTCAGGACATCGAGGACATGTGAACCTGCGGTTTGGCAGGTTCACATGTTTTTGGTTTTAGGCTGGCCCTGGTGGCCGCCCGGTGGGTTGGTAATTGCGGGTGGGGTCGAGGGTGGGCTCGCGCAGGATCTGGCCGGTGGCGCCGTCGATGATGCGGATCTGGAGATCGTGGACCAGGAGTAGGACGGAGGTTCCGGCGAAGGTCTTGCCGATGCCGATGTGGTGCAGACCACAGACCCCCGGCAACGCCGGACAAGGAAACCATCCCGAAATGAACCGACGATGAGCACACTCCGGGCCGCGCCCCCCGCTCCCGACCCGGACGCGCCCCGGTGGCTGTCCCTGCGCGAGGCCGCCGCCATCTACGGAGTCAGCCTCGACATCCTGCGCCGCTGCATGACCCGCGGCGAACTCCACGCCGCCCACCTGGGCAAGCGCATCATCCGCGTCCTGCCCAGCGACCTCGACGCCCTCTTCAAGGTCGTCCCCCGGCGTGGGTGGCAACGACCGGCGACCGTGATCTGCTTCACGGCGACCACTCTGCTGGTGATCGCCGGGCGACGGTTGCGGCCGCCCGCCGTCGATCGTCAGCGGCGCTGGCTACTCTGCCACCCACTTCCTAGCTGCCTACAGATAGTGTCCACCTGTAGACAGTGAGGAACCACGCAGTTAGTTGCTGATATTGCAGATAGGGATAGTCTTGTGTCCGTGGCAGCACACTCGATCGCGACTACCCTCGACCCGGTCGACCCCACGATTCGCACCGCGGCGAGGGAACTAGCTGACCGCCTGGAGGACGACTCCGAGGTCGGCCGTGTCGTGCGCTCGATGCTCACCGACGTCGCCCACGGCGCGAAGGTCATTGTGTTGCGCTCCGAGGACGAGGTGACGCCGGCCCAAGCGGCCGAGATGCTCGGGGTGACCCGCCAGTTCGTCGACCGGCTCTGCGAGGACGAAGTCCTGCCATTCCGCCGACTGCCTGGTAGCCGGCATCGCCGCATCCGTGTGCAGGACGTGGTCGACGTAGCAGCGGAGCGCGAGCAGCGTCGGGCTGGCGGCGACGCACTCCGGGCTGCGCTCGCCGACCTCAAGGCATGAGACGGTGCCCCGCCTTCAACGGGTCTTCATCGATACCAACGAGTTGTACCCGTTCACGATCATGGACGTCCTGCTGACCTTGTCGGAGGACTTCCTGTTCACCTGGGCTTGGACCGACGAGGTCCTCGACGAGTGGGAAGAAGTCATCGTTCGCGAGGGTCAGCGCACCGCCGAATCGGCCGCCTCAGTCGCCGCCGCCGTCCGCAAGCACTTCGGGCGCTATCGGATCGACCCGACGCTCTACCGGGGCAAGGCCACCGACGACCTCTCCCCCGACCCCGACGACCGCATCCACGCCGCCGCATGCATCCACGGCAGCATTGACGTGCTGCTCACCCGCAACACCAAACACTTCCGGGCACGGGCTTTGGCCGAAGCTGGCGTGAAGGTGATGGACTCCGACCAGTTCCTCTGCGCACTCCTCACCCGACGACCGAAGGCAGTCACCGAGTCGTTCACCCGCGCTTCGAGCGTCAAGAAGAACCCGCCAATCACGCCGGGCGAACTCGCAGATCGCATCGCCACCGCGGGCACGCCGCGGTTCGCGGCACGCATCCAGCCGCGCCTGGCCGCCGCCTACTGACCGCGTGTCCTAATTCCAGGGGCCAAGCTGCACCCAACGCAGACGCGATACTCAATACTCACGCAAGTGTGATGTCCAGATGAACGCACATGCGATACCTGACTGAATCGCGCTGGGCCACCTCTACACCGGGGAATAGCCAGACCAGGCAGCCCATCCGGGGCTGTCTCCGATTCGGCCGGTGCCGCACAGACGGAGTCCTGCGCTGGACGCGCTCACGGAGCGGAGTTGACACAACCCCATGCGGCACCGCATCCTATAGGGCTGGCCAACGGGGCCGGGGGAAGATCGAAAGGTCACGACCATGTTGAGCATGCGGGGCATCGAGCTGCAAAAGCAGCTGCTCGTCGCGCTGCCTTGGCATGCCTATGTGGCCGGATCGTCCTTCGATGATCGCTTTGGCAAGCCGAGCACCCGAGTCGAAAACGGGCCGCCCCTGGGGTAACCACGCATACGTGGACCCTGCACCACAGGAGCCGCCCACCGGGAAGAACCCGGACCGGGCGGCTCTCGCCATTTCAGAGCATGTCGACCAACAACTGAATCATGCGGATCTAGCTCAACCGGAAGAGCAGCCGTCTCCAAAGCGGCAGGTTGGGGGTTCGAAGCCCTCGGTCCGTGCGAAGTACCGCTCAACCCAGCGCGGGGCACCCGGTGGAAACGGGGCTCACTGTCACAAGGCCCGCGCAGGGGCGGTACGGACAACTCAACAGCGGGCACCCTCGCGGTGCGGTGCGGGAAGCCAACGGACGCCACGTCCGACCCGACACCGCCAAGCGCCCAGGACCAACCCTGGGATAAGCGGCCGATGACCACGGAAATCGGCCCGCACGGGAACAACAAATATGAATCGCCTGACGAGCCGGTGAGACTCCGGCGAAACCGCGCGCCCCTGTGGGGGCGCGGTCGCGGTCGCGATGCGCGCAGGCCCCGGGGTGGGGCCGCGGTCCTTACGCCTCTGGTGGACGATGGCCGTCCAGCCGCCCAGTAGGCGGCACGACCACGGTTCGATTCCGTGCGGAGGCTCGCTGCACCCGTAGCTCAGCGGAAAGAGCGTCTCCCTCCGAAGGAGAAGGCCCCAGGTTCGATCCCTGGCAGGTGCGCCATGCCCCGGTCCGCCAACGGCGAGGCGACCTGTTCTCAGCCAGGCAATCGGAGTTCGACTCTCCGTCGGGGTACGCAGGGAGGATCCAGCCGACTGGCGGCGGCACCCCGCTCGAAACGGGACTGCCCGAAAGGGCGTGGGGGTTCGACTCCCTCATCCTCCGCGCTGGTCGCGAGCAAATCGCCTGATGAGCCGGTGAGACTCCGGCGAAACCGCCCGCCCTTCTCGAATCCGGAGCCACCGATCCACCGTCATCCCGGCGTTCGCCGGGATGACGGTGGATCCGGGTTGAAGGGTGCAGTCGCGGTCGCGAGCGCTACCCAAAGCCGGCGTCGAGCCGGAGCAGATCGATCATCGCCTCTTACGCGCTAGGTTGCGGGTTCGAGTCCCGTCGTCCCTTCGGGGGACGTAGCTCAACTGGCAGAGCAAGCAGTATCGGTCAGCGCACACACGCTCGACGCCCCAGCCGTCCGCGAACCGGAGGGGATCGGTTACCGGCTGAACACCACGCACGGCCGAGTTCGGGTAAGCCCGAGCGGCCTTCTTCACCGGTCCTCGCACCCACGTTCGCGGGCCCTCACGCCGGTGTCGAGCCGGCACGCATCGGTTATCTCAATTGGCAGGAGCCGCGCAGGCTGCGCGGAGGTGCGGGTTCGAGTCCCGCCGGGGACGGGTTCCGTCCCTGTAGCTACCGGTACGGATCACACGCTCGGCACCCCAAACCGCTCATCGATCACAGAAAGGAGACGAGCATGAACGACCTCTACGCGGCCATCACCACGCGCCGCACTCCCCAGTCGGCACCCGCCGACCGTCGGCAGGAGCGCAACCACGGCGGCGGCTACGCCTTCACGGTGACCGAACTCGAGCGGGTCAAGCGCTTCCTCATCCTCGGCTCCGACGCGGGCACCTTCTACCAGGGCGCCGGCGAGCTGACTCGCGAGAATGCACAGGCCGTCCTCGACCTCGCCGCCACCGACGGACGGGCGCTGGTCGACCTCATCGTCGACGTGTCGGTCGCCGGCAAGGCTCCCAAGCAGGACCCGGCGCTGCTCGCGCTGGCGATCGCTGCGGCCGCCCCCGACGCGGAGGTTCGCGCGTACGCGCTGGAGAAGCTGTCGGACGTCGCCCGCACGGGCACGCACCTGCTGACCTTCGCGCGCCACGTCGAGCAGTTCCGCGGCTGGGGCCGCGGCCTCACGCGGGCCGTCGGTGCCTGGTACACCGGCAAGCCGGTCGACCAGGTCGCCTACCAGGCAGTCAAGTACCGGCAGCGGAACGGCTGGTCGCACCGCGACCTGCTGCGCCTGGCGCACCCGGTGACCGTCGAGCCGGCCCGCAAGGCCCTGTTCGACTGGATCGCCGGACGCGAGGCCGCCGGTCTGCCGCGGATCGTCGAGGGCTACCTCAAAGCGCAGGACGCCGCGGCGGACGTCCCGGCGCTCGTCCGCGAGTACCGCCTCACCTGGGACATGCTCCCGGACGAGGCGCTCACGCAGGCAGCCACCTGGGACGCCCTGCTGGACGTCGGCATCCCGCAGACGGCGCTGCTGCGCCAGCTGCCGCGACTCACCCGCCTCGGTGTGGTGGGCGCACTGGGTCAGGGACGCACCGCGGAGATCGCGGCGCAGCTCACCGACTCCGAGCGGCTGCGGAAGGCCCGCGTCCACCCGGTGAACCTGCTCGTGGCGCTGCGGACGTACGCGTCCGGCCGCGGCACGGGATCGGTCTGGGAGCCGGTGGCGGCGATCGTCGACGCCCTCGACGCGGCCTTCTACAAGGCGTTCGAGTTCGTCGAGCCGGCAGGCAGGCGCACCCTCGTCGGCCTCGACGTGTCCGGGTCGATGGGAGCGCCGATCGACCGCACCTCGCGGATCACCGCCCGCGAGGTCGGTGCCGCGATGTCGCTGGTGGTCAAGGCGACCGAGCCGCGGGCCGAGGTGTACGGCTTCACCGCCGGAACGAGCCTGCGGGGACGGCTCTGGGGCTGGGGCTACGGGGGCGCGACCGCGTTCACCGACCTCGGCATCTCGCCCCGGCAGCGACTGGACGACGTCGTACGCAAGGTCTCCGACCTGCCGTTCGGCGCGACCGACTGCGCCCTGCCGATGACCCAGGCTCTCTCCCGAGGGCTGAAGGTCGACACGTTCGTCGTCATCACCGACAACGAGACGTGGCACAGCGACGTCCACCCGCACCAGGCGCTGCGGCAGTACCGCGAGCAGACCGGCATCCCGGCCAAGCTCGTGGTCCTCGCCCTGACGCCCACGCGGTTCACGATCGCCGATCCCTCGGACGCGGGCATGCTCGACATCGCCGGATTCTCCAGCGACGTCCCGCAGCTCGTGACCGGGTTCTCCCGCGGGTTCTGACTCACGCAGAGCCCGCGGACTCGGGCGGCACCGGCGCCGTCGGCGCCGCCCGAGCCAAGGCAAACCCACGGATCCCAGGCTCTGTCGGCGGAGCGTCCGGTCGAAGCCCGGAAGGGGGCGGTTCGATGCCGTCGGGATCCACCAGGTCCTCATGGTCCAACGGCAAGGACATCTGCCTTCCACGCAGATGGTGCGGGTTCGACTCCCGCTGGGGACTCCAAGCTCCTGTATCCCAACTGGTAGAGGACGCCGGCTCAGACCCGGTGCGTTCCCGGTTCGAATCCGGGCGGGAGTACGACGCGGCCTGGCAACGGGTCGTCCGACCGGATGTGGGGCATTGGCGGCCCGCCTGCCTTGGGTGCAGGAGCAAGGGGGTTCGACTCCCGTCACGTTCGGGTCAGCCAAGGAGGTGCATGGCTGGGACGCCAGGCTCGGTTGCTAGCCGAAGCGGCCCGCAAGGGCTGGGGATCGTGTCCTCGCGCCTCCGCACGTTGTTGTTCCCGCCCGTGAGGGTGCCCGGTCTGCAACCGAACCGGGGATTCGTGGCTAGATGTAGGTATGGAGAAGGCGACAGTGCAGTCCGTCGCGCCGGCCGAGGGCGACCTCAGCACGCCGGACGGGTTCACGCGCTGGGTCGAGCCGCACTGGCAGGCGATGGCACGCCTCGCCGCTCGCTACTCTCCCGACGCCGAGGACATCCTGCAGGACGCGCTGGTGGTCGCCTGGCGCAAGCGCGACCAGTTCGATCCGAGCCGTGGCTCCGCCCGCAACTGGCTGCTCGCCATCACGGCGGATCAGCGCCGCAAGGCCTGGCGCCGGCTCACCCGCGTCCGGTTCGCCGCAGCTGAGCTGATCCCGGCCCAGCCCGACACCACCCCGTCCCTCGACGCCGCAATCGACCTGCGACGCGCCCTACACCGGTTGCCATCCAGGGAAGCCTTGGCCATCGACCTCCACTACTACCTCGGCCTCGGCGTCGCCGATGTCGCGGCCGTCATGCGCTGCCCTGAAGGGACGGTCAAGTCCCTGCTGTCGCGCGCCCGCGCCCGGCTGCGCACGATCCTCGGGAAGGACTACCGATGAGCGACCTCGACGAACTCCTGCGTACGGACGGCGACGCCTGGCGAGCGCCGGACGTTCCCCCGCCCAACCTCCACGCCGCGCTCAAGCGAGCCAGCCGGCGCCGCGCCCGGGTCTCCTTCGCGACCGCTGTGGTCGCGCTGGTTGCCGTCGCGACCTCCGCCATCCTGATCAACCGGCCGGCAACCCCGGTCCCAGCTGTCCCCGACCCCTTGGCGACCCCGACTGCGTCCGCGCCGACCCGCAGCCCCGAACCGACCCCCAGCTCCCCGCCCGGCCCGACCGACCCCGCCACTGCACGTCCGCCCTTCGACGGCGAACCCACCCGGCAGGATCTCGCCGAAGTCGTCCGGGACACCGCTGTCCAGATGGGCATCCCGGCAAAGGTCGAAGCGGTCCGGACGACCTGGCTGCGGGCCGAGGAGTTCCTGCCCGCCGCGGGCACCGGGACGCCGGGTGACACCGAGGTCTGGCTGGTCCAGGTGCAGGGCGAGTTCAGCTGCGGACCCTGCGCTCCGCCGCCGGACGAGTGGCCCGAGCCCGGCGTCGGTGTGCTCACCCTCGTGCTGGACGCCCATGACCTGCACCGCCACCTGCTCGAGCTGGGCGATGTGACCCGTCCGTTGGCCAACCTCGGCAAGGTGGTCGAACTCGACCCTGAAGCGGAGGCCTGAGGTGAACAGATTGCGCGCTGGATGCGACTGAACGCTCTGCTGGGTGCCTGAGCGCGATCCAGCGCGCGAATCCGTTCGGGAATGCCGCGTTCGGTCACCCTGTTTCCGAGGGTGTACCCGGAAGGAGAGAGTCGTGGGGTGGCTGCCTGACGATTTCGAGCACCCCCTTGTGGTGCCGGTAGGCCCGCTGCACCACCTGAGGCCGATCCGAGCCGACGACGTCGACGTGGACATGCCGGCGGTGATGGGTTCGCAGCCCCGGCTGTGGTCGATCTTCGGCGCCGCCTGGGGTTGGCCCCCGCCGACCATGACCGCCGAGCAGGACCGGGAGGACCTGTTGCGCCACGAGCTGGAGATCGCCGCGCACGAGTCCTTCAACTACGCGTTGTTCGACGAAGCGGAGACCGAATTGCTCGGTTGTGTCTACCTCGACCCGCCGGAGAAGGCGGGCGCGGACGCCGAGGTCTCCTGGTGGATCCGGGACGAGTACCTGGGCACCGAGGTGGAAGTCGAACTGGACCGATTCGTGCCTCAATGGCTGGCGTCGGCGTGGCCGTTCACCGCGGTCCGCTATATCGGCCGCGACCTCACGTGGGAGGAGTGGCTCGCGCTTCCCGATCTGTGAACCGAGGGGTCCCCACCGTTCAGGAATGCCCCGGGCGATTGCTCCGTTGCGGAGGGTGTACCGCGGAAGGAGCCCATCATCCAACTCGACCTGCGCGCCCGCCTACCCCAGCAGTCGAGCCGCCGCTCGCTGTCCGGCCAACTCTCCCGGCCGCTGCGCCGCTTCCTCGACACCGAGTCGGGCAGCGCCCTGGTGCTGGTGGCCGCCACGGTGATCGCGCTGGCCTGGGCGAACTCACCCTGGTCGGACGGCTATCGCGAACTCTGGGAGACCCTCGTCTCGCTGAGGTTCGGCGAGGCCGCCCTGGAGATGAGCCTCGGCCACTGGATCAACGACGGGCTGATGGTCGTGTTCTTCCTGGTGATCGGGCTCGAAGTGCGCCGCGACCTCTCCGTCGGCGAGCTCACCGATCGCCGGCGGGTCGTGCTGCCCCTGATCGCCGGGGTCGGCGGCATGGTCGTCCCCGCCCTGCTCTACCTGCTGATCGCGCCCGCCGGTGAAGCGGCGCAGGGCTGGGGTGTCGTGATCGGCACCGACACCGCCTTCCTGCTCGGCACCCTGGCCCTGGTCGGGCCAAGCATCTCGACCCAGCTGCGCGTCTTCCTGCTCACCCTCACCGTCGTGGACGACATCGTCGCGGTCTCGGTGATCGGCACGGTCTACTCCGACGAGATCGACCTGCCGGCACTCGCGCTCGCCGTCGCCGGTCTGGTCCTGCTCGCCGTCCTCGGCCGCCTCGGGGTGTGGCGAACCTGGCCCTACGTCCTCACCACCATCGTCGTCTGGCTGGCCACCATCGGCTCCGGGCTCCACGCGTCCATCGCCGGGATGGTCGCCGGCCTGCTGATCCCGGCGTTCGCGCCTCGCCGCGAGGAGGTCGAAGGCGCCGCCCGGCGGTTCCGCGCCTTCCGGCAGTCACCGATGCCCGAGGTCGGCCGCTCCGCCCAGGACGCGGTCGCCCGCGCGGTGTCGGTGAACGAGCGAATGCAGCTCGTCCTGCACCCGTGGGCCGGCTACGCGATCGTCCCCGTGTTCGCCCTGGCCAACGCCGGCGTCGACCTGCGCGGCGGCCTGCTGGCGGTCGCCCTCTCCTCGCCGCTGACCTGGGCTGTGGTGATCGGCCTTGTCGCAGGCAAGTTCCTCGGCATCGGCGGCTCGGCTCTGCTCGGTTCCCGGCTGCGACTGGGACGGCTGCCGCAGGGCGTCGGACCCGGGCAGGTGCTCGGCGGGGCGGCCCTCTCCGGGATCGGTTTCACCGTCTCGCTCCTGATCATCGGCCTCGCCTTCGACGATCCCGAACTGCGTGCCGAGGCCACCGTCGGCGTGCTGCTCAGCCTGGTCATCGCGACCGCGCTCGGCTGGCTGGTGTTCCGGCTGGCCGCCATCTGGCACGGTGAGACGTCCGCAGGACTGCCGACCCATCTCGATCTCCCGGTCGATCCCGCCCGGGACCACATCCTCGGCCCGGTCGCGGCGGAACTGACGTTGGTCGAGTACGCCGATTTCGAGTGTCCGTTCTGCGCCCGAACCACCGGCGTGACCAAGGAGGTCAGGGGCCACTTCGGCGACCGGCTCCGCTACGTGTTCCGCCACCTGACCCTGCCGGACGTGCATCCCCACGCCGAACTGGCCGCCGCGGCGGCTGAGGCAGCCGGCGCGCAGGGCAGGTTCTGGGAGCTGCACGACCTGCTGTTCGAGCACCAGGACGAGCTGGAGCTCGAGGACCTGGCCGGATACGCCGGTTCGCTCGGCCTCGACGTCGAGAAGTTCCTGCGCGACATCGACGAGCAACGCCACGCCGGACGGATCCGCGAGGACGTGGCCAGCGCCGAGGCCAGCGGTGCCCGGGGCACCCCCACGTTCTTCATCGGCTCCGAACGCCACGCCGGACCCCACGATGCCCAGACCCTGATCGCGGCTCTGGAGGCAGCGGCGTCGGCCGCCCCGGCAGCGGTCATCGAGCCCGACGCCGTCCGGTCGGAGTGCTTGCCGGGTTCGCCTCTCGGACACCCAACGTCATCCCGGGCTTGACCCGGGATCCCTGCGGTGACGTAGCCGGGCCGGTGCAGGGATCCCGGCCTTCGTCGGGATGACGGCAGAGGGCCAGGGTGACGCAGTCGGTCGCACCTACTCGGGCAGGCCGTCGCGGTCGGCCCACTCCAGGAGGGTGTCCAGGCGGTGGGCGACGTCGTCGATCGTGGCGTGGGGGTCGCCGCGTTCTGCGAAGCGGGCGGGGACGGTGGCGAGGGTCAGCGCGCGGGGATCGATCGCGTCCAGCTCGTCCCAGGCGAAGGGGGTCGACACGGTCCCGTCCGGCACCCCACGGACCGACCACGCGGACGCGATCGTGTGGTCGCGCGCGTTCTGGTTGAAGTCGACGAACACGTGGCGGGGATCCCGCTCCTTGCGCCACCAGGTGGTGGTGACGTCGTCGGGCAGCCGGCGCTCCACCTCGCGAGCGAACGCCAACGCCGCGCGGCGCACCTCGCTGAACCCCCATTCGGGCAGGATCCGGACGTAGATGTGCAGCCCGTTGCCGCCGGAGGTCTTCGGGAAACCGATGATGCCCAGCTCGTCCAGCACGCCCTTGGCCACCCCGGCCACCCGGCGCACCCGCTCGAACCCGGCCTCGGGCATCGGGTCCAGGTCGATCCGCCACTCGTCCGGCTTCTCCACGTCCGCCCTGCGGGAGTTCCAGGGGTGGAACTCCACCGTGGCCATCTGCACGGCCCAGATCACCGACCCCAGTTCGGTCACGCACAGCTCGTCCGCCGTCCGTCCGTAGCGGGGGAAGTACACCTGGACGGTCTCCACCCACGGCGGCGCCCCGGCCGGGAGCCGCTTCTGGTGCACCTTGTCCCCCGCCAGCCCTTCCGGGAACCGGTGGAGCATGCACGGTCGCTCCCGCAGCGCGCGGACGATGCCGTCCCCGACGGCGAGGTAGTAGTTCACGAGGTCGAGCTTCGTCCAGCCGTGCGCGGGGAAGTAGACCCGATCAGGGCTGGTCAGCCGGACCACTCTCGGCCCGACCTCGATCTCGACCGGTTCGGCCTTGGCCACCATGGCGACAAGGTACCCAACCGCTCAAGTGGATGAGAACGGGGTGAACGGGAATGGGACCTGTCCCCAGTGGTCGGGGTCGGGGACAGGTCCCATTCCCGTTCACTATCGCTGGCGGCCCCAGAAGCCTTCGGGGGCGAACAGGCGGTCGACCAGAGGCTCCAGCAGCGCGGCCTCGGCGAGAGCGTCGAGGATCGTGTAGCGCGAGCGGATCAGCTGCGCCCGGACGTAGGTGGCCCGGAAGTCGTCCCAGCCCAGGTCGATGTCGGACGGGTGCGCGGGCGTCCCGGCGGCGCACAGCATCCGCTGCAGCTCGGCGGCCGGGATCAAGTGCTCCCGCAGCCGCTCCGACAGCGTCGGCCACGCCGCGGCCAGCGCTTCCAGCCGGTGGCCGACCGCGGCCGCGTCCACGTACTTCGCCATGGTCTGCTGAACGGCGGCCTCGCGCAGGCCGGGCTGGGTGTGGTGCCGCAGCACCACCTGCTCCAGCTGCTCACGGCTCGGCCAGGCGGCCACCGCCGCGTCCAGGTCGAGCGAGGCCAGGCCGTCGTCCAGCAGCACCTCGAAGAGCGCGGTGATCGCAACGCTGCCGACCGCAACCTTGAAGCCGTGGGACAGCCGGCGCGGCACCTGGTCGAGCCCGAGCCCCTCCATCTCCCACAGGTGCGAGAACAGGTGCTCCGAGCCGGACGCCGGCCGCGAGCCGTGGTAGGCCTGCATCGCCAGCCCGGACATCAGCAGGCCCTCGGCCAGCTCGCCGACCGCGTCCACCTCGCCCGACGCCAGCGCCTCCGGACGGGACAGCGCGTGCCGCAGCGGGCCCTGCACGAGGTCCCACACCCCGGCGTCGACAGCCTCGGCGCCGACCGCGTCGGCGACGAGCCAGTCCGCGCCGGCGGTGAGCTTGCCCAGCAGGTCGCCGTAGCCCGACGCGGTCATCTCCGCGGGGGCGGCGGCAATCACGTCGAAGTCGGCCACGGCCAGCGCGGGGGCCGGGCAGCCGAGCGTCTGCTTGTAGCCGTCGACGGCGATCGAGGATCCGAACGCCGTGTAGCCGTCCATCGATGCGGCCGTGCCGACCACGGCGTACGGCCGGCCCAGCTCGCCGCAGGCCCGCTTGGCCAGGTCGTTCAGCGTGCCGGCGCCCACCGCGACCACCACGGCGTCGAGCCCGGCCACCGCGTCCCGCAGCAGTTCCGCGTTCTCGTAGCGCGCGTACAACTCGGGCTCGCCGGGGAACACGTACGGCTCGAGGACGGGGACGCCGGCGGCGGCCAGAGCCTCGTGGACGGCCCGTCCGGCGGCGGCCATGGTGCGCTCGTCGCCCACCACGATCGCCGGCTGATCGCCGAAGACCCGGGCGAAGGCTGCCGACACCTCGGCCAGCACCCCCCGCCCGATCAACACGTCCCTGGTGTCGGTGGAGGCCGCCAGTGCCTCCCTGACCAGCTCACTCACTTCTGCTTCGCCGCCTCATGGTCGACCACGGCGTGGATCTCGTCGGCCAGGGCCGGGTAGGCCGCGCAGTACTCGTCCACGTAGAACTGGTACTCCTCGTGCCGCGCGCGGTCCGGCTCGAGCGTGCCGGTCTCCTGCACCATGCCCTTGGCGGCGGACTGGAGGTCGGGGTAGATACCGGCGCCGACCGCCGCGCACATCGAGGAGCCGAGGGCCACCGCGTCCCCGACCTTCGTCATCGTGATCGGGACGCCGGTGACGTCGGCGTGCATCTGCATCAGCGCCGGGCTCTTCGTCATGCCGCCGGCCGCGACCAGTTCGCTCACCTCGAAGCCCGCCCGGCCCATCTCGCGCAGGATGTGCGCTGAGCCGTAGCAGATGCCCTCCTGGATCGCGTGGTACAGGTGCGCGGGGCCGTGTGCGAGGGACAGACCCCAGATGATGCCGCGCGCCTTGGAGTCGGTGTACGGCGTCCGGTTGCCCTGGAAGTACTCGTTGACGATCAGGCCGTCCGAGCCGACCGGGATGTGCGCGGACTCGGCGTTCAGCACCTCGTAGACGTTGGCGCCGGTGCGGTCGGCGGCCGAGACCAGGTCGCGGGCGAAGTTGTCCTTGAACCACTTCATCACCGAGCCGGTCGACACCTGGCCGCCCTCGACCGTGTACTGACCGGGCACCACGCCGTCGGTGTAGCCACCGAAGAAGCCCGGGCCGTGCAACGGCTTGGCCGACTGCCCGGACAGCACGTGGGACGAGCCGGTGATCAGCGCCACCTTGCCGGGATTCACCACGCCGAGGCCGATCTGGCCGGCCCAGGCGTCCGCCGGCCCCTGAGCGACCGGAATGCCGGGACGCAACCCCAGGTCGTCCGCGGCGGCCCTGGTCAGCGTGCCCACCTGGATGCCGAGGTCGACGACCTGCTCGGGCAGCTTGTCGAAGACGTCGCCGCAGCCGATGTGCTCGTAGAACTCGACCGGCCAGCCGCCGCGGTCGCGGTTGTGGTACATCCGCTGCGCGGCGGAGTTGATGTTCACCGTCCACTCGCCGGTGAGCTTGAAGGTGACCCAGTCGGGCGCGTCCACCAGGCGGTGCGCCGCGGCGTAGGTCCCCGGCTCGTTCTCCTTCAGCCAGGCCGCCTTGAACGGGTACCACTCGGCCGTGGCGGGCATCGTGCCGCCGCCGTTGTAGAGCCGGGCCCAGTGGTCGGTGGTCAGGGCGCGGGCGGCCTGGTCGGTGGCGCGCACGTCCATCCACATGATCGCCGGACGCAGTTCCTTGCCGGCGGCGTCCATGGCGACCACGGTCATCGTGGTGGCGTCGTAGGAGATGCCGGCGATGTCGTCGGGGCTGACCCCTGCCTCGGTCATCGCGCGCCGGGTCGAGGCCTGCAGCGCGAGGTACCAGTCGTCGGGGCTCTGCTCTGCCCAGCCCGGATGCGGGTGGGAGGTCACGTAGGGCGTCGCCGCCATGCTGACCGGGTTCCCCTGGAGGTCGAAGACCGCCACGCGGCAACTCTCCGTCCCGTAGTCGATGCCCATCACGTACGGTCCCGGCATGTCAATCTCCTTCGATGTGGCCAGGTGCTGGTTCGGGGGTCAGTCGGGATCGGACTCGGACCAGCCGAGTTCGTCCCAGATGCTCTGGGGGATGAGGCGGTCGATGCGGTCGAGCACCAGCGTCGGGGCCAGGTGCGGGGGCAGGACGGCGACGTCCTCTGCGGTCGCCTCGCCGGTGAGGACGACCGCCGAGACCATGTCGGTGTCGAGTGCCATCCTGATGTCGGTCTGCAGGCGGTCGCCGACCATCACCGAGCGCTCGACGGTCGCGCCCGGCAGGGTGGCCATCACGGTCTGCAGCATGATCGGGTCGGGCTTGCCGAGGCTGCGCCGGCAGGTGGTGCCCGTGCACGCCTCGATCGCCGCCGTGATGGACGCGCAGTCGGGCTCGCCGCGGCCGCCGGGGAACGGGCAGAACCGGTCGGGGTTCGTCTGGATCAGGAATGCCCGTTTGTGGAACCAGATCGCGTCGAAGGCGATCTGCAGCTTGCGGTAGTCGAACGTGCGGTCGTAGGAGGCGATCACGATGTCGATCTCCTCGGGGTTGTCGCTCATCCGGATGCCGGCCTTCGCCAGCGCCCGCTTCAGCGGCTCCTCGGCGATGGGGAAGACCACCGCGTCCGGATGGTGCGCCTTCAGCCAGGTCGTGGTCGTGACCACGGTGTTCGCGATGTCCTCGAGTTCGGTCGGCAGGCCCAGCTTCGCCAGCTTCTCCGCGTACTGCTCGGGGTCCTTGGTGGGGTTGTTCGACAGGAACCGCACCGGGATGCCTCGCCGCCGCAGTTCGTTGATCATCCGGGCGGCGCCGGGGAGCAGGTGCTCACCGAGGTAGATCGTGCCGTCCATGTCGAAGATGTAGGCGTCGAACAACTCGGTCGGGAGCCTGAGGACATCGAGGGTACTCATCACTCTCTCCTTCACGCTCCCGGCAGCTCAGCGATGGGCTGCGTGGCAGCACCGTAGCATCGTGGTGAACGGACGTGCAACACATTTGTTCACAGAGTTGGTGGGGTGAACGGGAATGGGACCTGTCCCCGTCCGTCCAGGTGAACGGGAATGGGACCTGTCCCCGTGGTTCAGAAGGGGACACCGCTGCGGAGGATCACGTTCGCGTACGGCGACGCCTCACCGGTGCGGACGAAGGCGTGCGCGTCCGCGCAGGCGGCCTTGAACTCCTCGTGCGGGACGAACGCGGGCTCACCGACCAGCGAGCGGACCAGCCCCAGCGCGCCCGGGTTCGCCTGCTGGACCTCCGTGGCCATCGTCGCGGCTTCGACCACCAGTTCGCGGGCGATCACCGTGAGCACCTGGGCGAAGGTCGGCACGCCGAGGGTGACGGCCAGGTCGACCGTCTCCACGCCCGGCGGACGCGGCAGTCCGCAGTCGCCCACCACGATCGTCCGGGTGTGGCCCAGTTCGGCGAGCACCCGCGCCAGCTGTGCGTTCAGCACGCCACCCCGCAGCATCAGCGCAACCCCCTCATCCCCGCGTAGGACGCCGCGGCGCCGCTCGCCTGGACGGCCACCGCGGCCGCCCGCGCCCCGGCGGCGAGCCCGTCCGCGAGACCGCCGCCCCTGCCGAGCACCGTGGCCAGGCCGCCGACGAACGCATCCCCGGCCCCGGTGGTGTCGACCACCTCCCGCACCGGCTCCGCAAGCTGTTCGAACCACTCGCCCGCCGCCGTGCCCGCGACCGCACCGTCGGCGCCGAGGGTCAGCACGACGCTGGCCGGGCCCAGCCGCAACAGCCCCGCCACCATGTCGGACGGCGTGGCCGCACCGGTCACGCCGAGCAGGATCGCCGCCTCCGACTCGTTGACGACCAGCGGGTCACACGCCCGCAGCACCTCGGCGTCCAGCACCTCCGCCGGGGCGGCGTTGAGCAGGAAGCGGGTGCCGCGCCGCAGGCACTCCCCCGCCACCAGCGCCACCGACTCCAGCGGCACCTCCAGCTGCATCACGACCAGGGACGCCTCGGCCCAGGCCGTCTCGTGCTGCCGCAACAACTCGGGCGTGAGCGCGCCGTTCGCGCCATCGGCCACGATGATGGAGTTCTCCCCGTCCGGGGTGAGCACGATCAGGGCAACGCTCGTGGGCACGTCGACCGCGGCCAGCAGTTCCACGTCCACGCCGGCGTCCGCCAGGGCCGAACGCAGCAGGTCGCCGTGCGCGTCCCGTCCGACGCAACCGAGAAAGGCGACGTCGGCGCCGAGCAGCGCCGCGGCCGTGGCCTGGTTGGCGCCCTTGCCGCCGGGGGTGACCACAGGCCGCGAACCGGCGATCGTCTCGCCGCCCAGCGGACGGCGCTGCACGCGGACGACCAGGTCGGCGTTCGCGGAGCCGATCACCACCACGCGGCGGGCTTCGCCAGGCTCAGCCATCATGAAGGACCTCCGCTCAGCCATCATGGCGACTTCCGCTTCCGGGCGCGTCCGGCAGGTTGGCCGCCGGCGGGCAGGTCGAGGATCGCGTGGGCGGTGGCCGCGTCGGTCACCAGGCGGTTGATGTAACCGCCACGGGAGGCCGCGACCAGCGTGCCGGCCTTTCCCGTGCCGACGGCCACGCCGATCGAGAACGGCACCCGGCGCAGGTCGTCGAAGCCCATCGCGAACATGTGCTCCGCGCCGGCGAACGGCACCGGGCGACCCGCGGCGTCGAAGGTGCGGTTGCTGATGTCGCCCTCGGCCGTGGCCAGGTCGGCACCGGAGCGGCGCAGCACCGCCGGCAGCGAGGCGCGGATCCGGGGCGGCAGGCCGATGCCGAGCAGCGCGCACCGGGCGTGCCGCCACAGGTTGATCACGCGCTTGATGCCCGGGTCCTTCAGCAGCGACCGGTACAGGTCGTCCGCCGGCTGCACCGGGGCGTGCAGCAGCACCGGTGTCGCACCCGCCCGGACCGCCAGCCGCCGGGTCACCTCGTTGGTCTGGTAGAACTCCTCCGGTTCGTCCTGGCCGCCCACCGTGGGCACGACGAAGACGCCCGGCAGTGGCGTCAGCTCCTCGTGCGAGATCTCCAGCATGGTCGCCCCGGACCCCACTACCAGCGCGTCGCCGGGGTGCAGGTTGGCCTCGCGCAGCATGGTCGCGACCGCGGGGGCGAGCACGCCGCCGGGCGGCGCCCCGAGCACGTTCGGCGTGACCAGCACACGCTGCAGGCCGAGACGCTCCTCCAGGGCCGAGGCCAGCGCGCCGAGTTCCCCGGCCGCCGGGTCGCGCACCTCGATGTGCACCACTCCCCTGGCCCTCGCCTCGGACAGCA
>NZ_JARKPQ010000246.1 GCF_029975155.1 Propionicimonas sp.
CTTGCCGCCGGCGTGCAGCTTGGTGAAGACCACCTCGACGCCGGTCAGCCCCGTCCGCGGTTCGATGTCGACCGGGATGCCGCGGGCGACGTCGGCCACCAGGACGCTGCCGTCGTGCCCGAGCGTGACCTCGATCTTCTCCCCGAAGCCGGCCAGCGCCTCGTCCACGGCGTTGTCGATGATCTCCCACAGGCAGTGCATGAGCCCGCGGGTGTCCGTGGACCCGATGTACATCGCGGGCCGCTTCCGGACCGCCTCCAGCCCTTCCAGCACCAAAAGGTGCCGGGCCTCGTAGTCCCTGCCCTCGCCAGCCTTCGTCGCACTCACGCGGGCGAGATTATCCCCACCCGGTGACAGTTCATTGCATTCAGGTGACGGTGTCGGGCGCTGCCGGGGTTTGTCCGCGGGACTGCCTACACTGTTGGTGCCGGGAACAAACGGGGTACCCACCACGTTGAGCCGGATGCGAACAGTCAGGTTGATTCGCGAGGGTGAGAGAGTGAGGACCAGGAGATGAGCGCAACAGTTACCGAACCCCTGACCGCAGCCGATCGTTGCGACCGGTGCGGCGCCCAGGCCTACGTCCGGGTCACCCTCGCTTCCGGCGGCGAGCTGCTCTTCTGCGGCCACCACAGCAAGGCCCACTCGGACAAGCTCAGCCAGGTGGCGCTGAAGATCCACGACGAGACCAGCAGGCTCAGTTGAGCAGAGCTTCCGTGCTGAGCGTGTTTCGGCGAAGGGCCCCGGGTCTCCCCCGGGGCCTTTTCCGTACCTGGCTGGAATACTCGCCTCATGAGCATCGACGCCGTCCTCGGTGACCTGACCACGGAGCACGCGGACGCGCTCGTCAACGCCGCCAACTCCAGCCTGCTCGGAGGCGGTGGGGTGGACGGGGCCCTGCACGCCGCCGCCGGACCGGCCCTGCTGGCCGCCTGTCGGCGCGTCCGGGCCGAGCAGTGGCCGGACGGCCTGCCGGTGGGCGAAGCCGTCGCGACCGAGGCCGGGAACCTGCCGGCGCGCTGGGTGATCCACACCGTCGGGCCGAACCGCAACGCCGGCCAGACGGACGAGGCTCTGCTCGCCTCGTGCTACACGCGATCCCTCGACGTGGCCCTGACCCTCGGTGCGCACACGATCGCCTTCCCCGCCGTCGGGGCCGGTGTCTACGGCTGGGACGCCGAGACCGCGGCACGCGTGGCGGTGCGCGCGGTGGCAGAGCATCCCCGCACCGGGATCGAGCGGGCGCGGTTCGTGCTGTTCTCGCCGCGGCTGTACAACGCGTTCAGCGCGGAGCTGGCCCGGCTGGCATGACCACCACTCCCCACGGCGCCTGGTCGTCCCCGATCACGGCCGCCGACGTCGCCGCGGCAGGCATCGGCCTGGACGACGGTGTCATCGACGGCCATCGCGTCTACTGGACGGAGGCGTACCCGCAGCAGGGCGGACGGGTTGCCCTCTGGTGCCGGCGAGCCGGCGGTGGCCGCCACGAGGTGGCGCCCGACCACAGCGTTCGCAACGCGATCAACGAGTACGGCGGCGGCGCCTGGACCGCCGCGGGTGGCGTCGTGGTCTACTCCAGCCATCCCTCGGGCGAGCTGTGGGTGGTCGAGGACGGCCTGCGCCGACGGCTCGCACCCGGCGGGGACCTGCGCTACGGCTGCCTCGTCCTCGACCTTGCGCGACGGCTGGTCCTCGCCGTGCGTGAGGACCACTCCGCCCCGGACGAGCTCTGCACCCAGACCATCGTCGCGCTCGACCTGGACGCCACCAACCCCACCGGCGGCCGCGTGCTCGTCGGCGGCGCCGACTTCTACGCCAGCCCGGTCATCCGCACCGACGGGCTGCTCGCCTGGGTGGAGTGGAACCTGCCGGACATGCCGTGGGACGCCACCGAGGTGAAGGTAGCGCCGCTGGACCGGACGCAGGACGTCCGCACTGTCGGTGGTGGCGCCGGGGTCTCCGCGGTGCACCCTGCCTGGGCCGACGACGGGTCGTTGGTGTTCCTCTCCGACGAGTCCGGCTACTGGAACTTCCGCTCATGGGACGGCTCCGGCTCACGCCCGCTGCACGCCGACCCCTACGACTTCTGCGGCCCCCTGTGGACGCCCGGACGAGCGCCGTACAGCCTGCTCCCCGACGGTGGCATCGCCTGCTCGTGGCTGGTGGACGGCATCGCCCGCGTGGGCGTGCTCCGCGGCGGCAGGCTCATCGAGGTGCCGCTCGACGCGGTCAGCTGCACCCTCACCGGACGGGGCGAGCAGGTGGTGGCGCTGTGCGGCTACGCCGACCGTCCGGCCGAGCTGCTCCTGCTCGACCTGGCCACGGGACGGACCGAGCTGCTGCAGCGCGCGGCGACCATCGCACTGCCCGATGGACTGGTCTCGGTGGCCCGGCAGGTCACCTGGCCCTCCCCCGACGGGCCGGTGCACGCCTGGTTCTACCCGCCGGCCAACCCCGACCACGTCGCCCCGGCCGGGGAGCTGCCGCCCGTCCAGGTGTGGAGCCACGGTGGGCCGACCGGCTTCTCGGCTCCCGATTTCCGGATCGCCACCCAGTTCTGGACCTCGCGGGGCATCGGCATCCTCGACGTGAACTACTCCGGGTCGTCCGGCTACGGCCGGCGCTACCGCGAGCGGCTCAACGGCGCCTGGGGACTCAGCGACGTCCGCGACTGCGTGACCGGCGTCCGGGCCCTCGTCGACGCGGGTCGGGCCGATCCGGCCCGGCTGAGCATCCGCGGCGGCTCGGCCGGCGGCTTCACCACGCTCGCGGCCCTCACCACCACCGACGTGTTCGCTGCCGGGATCAGCCTCTACGGCATCGGCGACCTCGAGGCGTTGGTCGGCGGCGATCACAAGTTCGAGTCGCGGTACCTCGACCGGCTGGTGGCGCCCTACCCTGAGGGCCGACAGACCTACCTCGACCGCTCGCCGATCCACCATCTCGACCGCCTGTCCTGCCCGATGCTGATCCTGCAGGGAAAGCTCGACCGCGTGGTGCCGCCCGCCCAGGCGCAGGCGATGGCGGACGCCGTCCGCGCCAAGGGCCTGCCGGTCGAACTGATCGTGTTCGACGAGGAGGGCCACGGCTTCCGCCGCGCGGAGAGCATCATCGCCACGGCCGAGCACGCCCTCGCCTTCCTCGGCCGCGTCCACGGCTTCACCCCCGCTGGCATCACCGCTCCCTGAGGAGCCGGCGAGGAACGAGCCGGCGTCACGAAGGGCCCGTCGTGACGGTCGCAGCGCGACCACCTCAGGGACCGTCTCGCGACGCCGGGCTGCGCTCAGCGCGGTCGCCGCGGTCTGGCCCGGCCGGGACGCCCGTCGGGAGGCGGCATGATCGTGGGCGGCACGTCGGGTTCCGCGGCGGGTTCGGGGACGAAGCCGGCGGTGACGTGCTGCGTGACGATGGCGCGCGGCCCCCGGCGCAACCGGGCCTCGACCAGGCCGGCGACCCGGGTCAGTGCGGAGTTGATCACGATGTACAGCACGGCCAGCACGATCAGCGTCGGGATCAGGTTCGCGTAGGCCGTGGCCAGGTTGATCCCCGAGTGCAGCAGTTCGAGGTACGAGATCATCGTGCCGAGGGCGGAGTCCTTCAGGATCACCACCAGCTGACTGAGCATCGAGGGCAGCATCGCCGTGATCGCCTGTGGCAGCAGGATCGAGGTCAGCGTCTGCATCGGGGTGAGTCCGATCGCCAGCCCGGACTCCCGCTGTCCGGCAGGCAGCGAGTTCACCCCTGAACGGACGAGCTCGGCCAGCACGCACGAGTTGTACACGGTCAGGCCGACCACCACGCCGAACAGCGGCAGCGACGCTCCCGAGATGCGCAGCCCGTAGAGCCCCGCGTAGTAGGCGAAGAGCATCATCATCAGCACCGGGACGGACCGGAAGAACTCCACGAAGGCGCCGCAGGCCCAGCGAACCCAGCGGTTCGGCACCAGCCGGCCGATGCCGAGCAGCAGCCCGAAGACGATCGAGAGCACCACGGCGATCACGGCCGCGAGCAGCGTGCCCGCCAGGCCGGGCAGCAGGTACGACGTCCAGGCCACCGGGGTGAGGAACGGCATCCACTTCGCCGCGGTGAGCTGGTTGTTGGCCGGGTTCGCGAGCCTCACCAGGACGAACGCGAGCACCCCCAGCAGGACCAGCGCCCCGGCCGCGGCGACCACGCGATGACGGACGCGCGCGCGGGGGCCGGGGGCGTCGAACAGGACGGACGCTTCGCTCATCTGTGCACCGCCAACCGGTTCGACAGCCAGGTGAACAACAACCCCATCGGCAGCGTGAGCACCACGAAGCCGGTCGCCATGATCACGAAGATCCAGTAGAGCAGCGACGGGTTGAACTCGATCATGTTGCGCATCATGTAGGCCGCTTCCGCGACCCCCACGGTGGCCACCACGGTCGTGTTCTTGGTCAGCGCGATCAGGGTGTTGCCCAGCGGCGCGATCGCGCCGCGGAAGGCCTGCGGCAGCACGACGTGCCGCAGGGTCGGTCCGAAGCTGAGCCCGATCGAACGGGCGGCCTCGGCCTGACCCTGCGGCACCGTGTTGATCCCGCTGCGGATCGCCTCCGCGACGAAGGACGCGTGGTAGAACGCCAACGCCACGACGCCCCAGCGGAACCCGTTGTCGACGATGAACGTCGGCGAGTCACCCGGCGCGAGGTCGATCTTCAGGTTGTCCGCGATTCCCAGCGAGCAGAGCGCCACGATCAGGGTGAGCGGCGTGTTCCGGACGAGCGTCACGAACCACGCCCCGAAGCTCTGCAGGACGCTGACCGGCGAAACCCGGCAAACCGCGATCACCGTCCCCAGGACCAGAGCTCCCAGGGCGCCCCACAGCGTCAGCTGGACGGTCATCCAGAACGCACCCAGCACGTTGTACTGGCTGAACAGCGTGCCCAGTCCCGACATCAGCCTCCTCGCGGCGCGCTTGGGCCGACGCTACGCGCAGGCGTCGGGCTTCGGCGGGTTCGTGCTGCTGTCGGGCGTGAAGCCGGACGGGCCGACGGTCGCGTCCAGGGCCTTCTGCCAGGAACCGTCGGAGACCATCTTCTCCAGCGCGGCGTTGATCGCCGTGCACAGCTTGGTGTCGCCCTGCTTGATGCCCACGCCGTAGCGCTCGGTGCTGAACGGCTTGCCGACCACCTTCAGCTTGCCGGCGTACTGGGACTGCGCGGCGAACCCGGCGAGGATCACGTTGTCCGTGGTCACCGCGTCGATCGCACCGGACGCGAGCGCCTCCACGCACTTGGAGTACGTGTCGTACTCCTTCAGCTGCACCTGGTCGGCGAACTGGTCGTGGATCTTCTTCGCCGACGTGGAGCCCACCACCGAACACAGCTTCTTGCCGTTCAGGGACTCCGGCCCGGTGATGTCGGTGTTCGACGAGCTGACCAGCAGATCCTGTCCTGCAATGAAGTACGGACCGGCGAACGCGACCTTCTGCTTCCGGTCGTCTGTGATCGAGTAGGTGGCGAAGATCATCTTCACCTGGTCGGACTGCAGCAGCGTCTCCCGCTGTGCCGACGGGCTCTCCTTGAACTCGACGTCGGTGTAGCCCAGGTCCTTCGCCACGTACTTGGCCACCTCCACGTCGAAGCCCTCGAAGGCGTCGCCGTTCTTCAGGCCGAGTCCCGGCTGGTCGAACTTGATGCCGATGATCACCTTGCCGCCGGTCCCGGGGTCACCGCCGGCCGGACTCCCACTCGCGCAGGCGGTCAGGCTCATGGCCAGCACCACCGCAGACGCCGCAGCCATCAGGGGCTTGGCAACTTTCATCTCTCCTCCTTCGTCGGGGTCGAACTCAGTGTGTGAGGATCTTGCTCAGGAAATCCTTGGCTCGGGGCGTGCGGGGGTTGGTGAAGAACTCGTCCGGGGTGCCCTCCTCGACGATCAGTCCCTCGGACATGAACACCACCCGATCGGCCGCCTTGCGGGCGAACCCCATCTCGTGGGTGACCACGACCATGGTCATGCCGGCCCGGGCGAGGGTGACCATCACGTCCAGCACCTCGTTCACCATCTCCGGGTCAAGGGCCGAGGTGGGTTCGTCGAACAGGATCACCTTCGGGTCCATGGCCAGCGCCCGGGCGATCGCCACCCGTTGCTGCTGGCCGCCGGAGAGCTGCGCCGGATACTTCTCCGCCTGGTCGGCGACTCCGACGCGCTGGAGCAGGTCCATCGCCCGGCGCTCGGCCTCGTCCGGCTTCATCCGCCGCACCTTGACCGGCCCGAGCGTGACGTTCGCGAGCACGGTCTTGTGAGCGAACAGGTTGAACGACTGGAAGACCATGCCGACGTCGGCCCGCAGGTCGGCCAGCGCCCGTCCCTCCTCGGGAAGGGGCACGCCGTCGATGGTGATCGTGCCGGAGCCGATGGTCTCCAGCCGGTTGATCGCCCGGCAGAGCGTGGACTTGCCCGACCCGGACGGGCCCAGCACCACGACGACCTCGCCCGTGTGCACGGTGAGGTCGATGTCCTTGAGGACGTGGAGCGTGCCGAAGTACTTGTTCACACCGGCGAGCTCCACCAAGGGGGCACCGACGGCGGTCGGCGGCACCGTCTCTGCACCAACCATTCACCGACGATAGCCGCCGGTCCGCGCGCTGCGCCATGCCCTGGAGCGTTACGGTTGGGCGTCGATCCTGGCGTATTAGGGTGGGCAGCCGTGGTGACGCATGTGGTCTGGGACTGGAACGGGACGCTCTTCGACGACCTGCACTGCTGTGTGGAGGTGGCGAACCAGTTGCTCGGCGAGTTCGGTCTGCCCGTCCTCGACGGAGTCGCCGGCTACCAGACGAAGTTCCGCTTCCCGATCGTCGAGTACTACGCCGACCTGGGTTTCGACACCTCGCCGGGCGGCAACTTCGAGGCGGCCGCGCTGCGCTACATGGAGCTGTACGGACGCGCGTCCGTCCGGTGCGGGCTGCACGACGGCGCCGCAGAAGTGCTGAGCACGCTGCACGGGGCCGGTGTCCGGCAGGTCGTGGTGTCCGCGTCCCGGCAGGACAATCTGCGCGCCCAGCTCGCGCCGTTCGGCCTGGACCCCTGGCTGGACGGCGCGCACGGCATCGCCGACATCTACGCCGCGTCCAAGGAGGGGATCGCGCGGCGCTGGCTCGCCGAGGAGGCCATCGACGCCGGCGACGTGCTGTTCGTCGGCGACTCCGAGCACGACTTCGAGATCGCCTCCGCGCTCGGAGCACGCTGCGTGCTGTTCAGCGGCGGCCACCACGGACGCGCTCACCTGGAGACGCTCGGCGCACCGGTCGTCGACGACCTGCGGATGGTGCCCGACTTCGCCGCAGAACGTCATCCCGGCGAACGCCGGGATCCCCGCCGCCGACCTGGCAACGCCACCACCGGGGATCCCGGATCCACGTCCGGGATGACGTTCTCCCGTCAGTCCAGGTAGTCGCGCAACACCTGCGAGCGGGACGGGTGGCGCAGCTTGCTCATGGTCTTGGACTCGATCTGGCGGATCCGCTCGCGGGTGACGCCGTAGACCTTGCCGATCTCGTCCAGGGTCTTGGGCTGGCCGTCGGTCAGGCCGAAGCGCATCGAGACGACTCCCGCCTCACGCTCGGAGAGGGTGTCCAGGACGTCGTGCAGCTGCTCCTGCAGCAGGGTGAAGTTCACGGCCTCCGCGGGCACCACGGCCTCGGAGTCCTCGATCAGGTCGCCGAACTCGGAGTCGCCGTCCTCGCCCAGCGGGGTGTGCAGGGAGATCGGCTCGCGGCCGTACTTCTGCACCTCGACGACCTTCTCCGGGGTCATGTCGAGTTCCTTGGCGAGCTCCTCCGGGGTTGGCTCCCGGCCCAGGTCCTGCAGCATCTGCCGCTGCACGCGGGCGAGCTTGTTGATCACCTCGACCATGTGGACGGGGATCCGGATCGTCCGCGCCTGGTCGGCCATGGCGCGGGTGATCGCCTGCTTGATCCACCAGGTCGCGTACGTGGAGAACTTGTAGCCCTTGGTGTAGTCGAACTTCTCCACCGCGCGGATCAGGCCGAGGTTGCCCTCCTGGATGAGGTCGAGGAAGAGCATGCCGCGACCGGTGTACCGCTTGGCCAGCGACACCACCAGGCGGAGGTTGGCCTCCAGCAGGTGGTTCTTGGCGCGTCGGCCGTCCTCGGCGATCCACTCCAGATCGACGACGTCGTTGCTGGCGACGCTGCCCTCGTTGACGGTCTCCTCCGCGAACAGGCCGGCCTCGATCCGCTTCGCGAGCTGGACCTCCATCTCGGCGTTCAGCAGCGCGACCTTGCCGATCTGCTTCAGGTAGTCCTTCACCGGGTCCGCGGTGGCGCCGGCGGCGAGCACCTGCTGCTCCGGCTCGTCCGCGTCGTCGGCGTCGGACAGGCTGAAGCCCTGGTCCTCGGCCAGCTCCTGCTCGGTCTTGGCCTCCTCGGCCGGCTCGAAGCCGGACTCGTCGACGTCGTCGAGACTGCGCTTCTTGCCGCCGACCGTGAGCACGACGTCATCTCCGTCCCGCTCGAACTTCACATTGCTGACATTGGCCGGGTCGAGCACGTCCTCAACGGTGACGTCCTCCTCGAGTTCGCCCTCCTCGTCGACCAGCTCGGTGGGCTCGACATCGTCCTCGTCCGGGGTCGCCGGAGACGCCGGCTCGGGACTGGGGACGGCCTTCACCGGCGAATCGGCCGACTTCCTGCCACGACGCTTCCCTGGCTGGACAACAGCCTCTTCAGTAGCGGAAACGGCGGCGGCATGGGAGCGTGGTGGCACGGGCTCTACCTCTCAACAGATCGTTCAAGGGCGCACAACAACCGGGGGTTGTCAATAGTTCGCAGGCACCATTGTGCCACGGCGCTCGCCCACACCCAAGCCCGCGTGAGTTCTGCTCAGGTCCTAGGCTGGGCGCCATGCCCTCACTCCCGCCGGTCGCGCCCCGGCGTCCCTCCGTCCGGGTCCACCACGGCGACACCTTCGACGACCCCTACGCATGGATGCGGGACAAGACCGATCCGGAATTCCTCGCCTACCTCGAGGCGGAGAACGCGTGGACGGAGGCCACCACCGCCCCGCTGGCCGCGCTGCGCGAGGAGATCTTCACCGACATCTCCGTCCGCACGAAGCAGACCGACCTCAGCGTCCCCGAGTTCGCCCGTCACCCCGGCCTCGGCGAGTTCTGGTACTACGCCCGCACGACGGAGGGACTGGACTACCCCAGCCTGCACCGCTGCCCCGCCGGCGGCCGCGACTCCCTGCCCGACCCGGCCGCCGGCGTCCCGGACGGAGAAGAACTACTCCTCGACGCACAGGCTCTCGCCGCCGGGACGGAGTTCTTCGCCCTCGGCTGCTTCGAGGTCTCACCGGACGGCCGCCTCGCCGCATGGTCCGTCGACACGACCGGGGACGAGCGGTACCACCTGCGGTTCAAGGACCTCCTCACCGGCGAGGTGCTCGCCGACGAGATCGCCGAGGTCGCCGCCGGCGGCTGCTGGGCCGGGAACGGTGCGTTCTGCTACCTCACCGTCGACGACGCGTGGCGGCCCGACCGGGTCTGGCGACACCAACTCGGCGGCCCGGGCCCCGACGAACTGCTGTACACCGAGGCGGACGAGCGGTTCTGGCTCGGTGTCGACAGCTCGCGCGACCACCGCTGGCTGGTGGTGTCCGCGGCGAGCAAGACCACCACGGAGGTGTGGCTGCTGGACACCGCCGACCCGGACGCCCGGCTGCGCTCGGTCGCGCCGCGGCGGGAAGGGGTGGAGTACGACGTCGACGTGGCGAACGACCGGCTGTTCATCGTGCACAACGACGGCGCCCCCGACTTCGCGCTCGCCGAGGCGCCGCTCGACGCCACCTCTCCGGAGCAGTGGCGGGAGTCGCGACCGGGCCAGCCCGGCGTCCGGCTGCTCGGCGTGACCGCCTACGACCGTGCGCTGGTGGTCAGCCTGCGCCGCGAGGGCCTGCAGGAGGTCGCGCTCCGGTACCGCGACGCCGCAGGCAACCCGGGCCCCGAGGTGCCGATCGAGTTCGGGGAGCCGCTGCACCACGTGGACGCCGACGACGGCGACGAGCCCGACACCGACCGGATCCGGCTGCACTACCAGTCGATGGTCACCCCGGACCAGGTGATCGAGTACTCCCTCACCGACGGCAGCAGGAAGCTGCTGCGGCAGCGGCCCGTCCTCGACCACCCGCGACGCGGCCCCTACCGGCCCGAGGACTACGTGCAGCGCCGTGACTGGGCCACCGCCCCGGACGGCACCCGCGTGCCGATCTCACTGGTGTCCCGGGCCGACACCCCGCTGGACGGCACCGCCGGCTGCCTGCTCTACGGCTACGGCGCCTACGAGATCACCGTCCCGCCGTCGTTCTCGATCGCGCGGCTCAGCCTGCTGGACCGCGGCTACATCTACGCCGTCGCCCACGTCCGCGGCGGCGGCGAACTCGGCCGGGCGTGGTACGACGACGGCAAGCTGGCCGCGAAGGAACACACGTTCACCGACTTCATCGCCTGCGCCCGGCACCTCGTGGCCAGCGGCTACACCACCGTGCCGCGGCTGGCCGCGGAGGGTGGCAGCGCCGGCGGACTCCTGGTCGGTGCGGCGCTCAACCTCGCCCCGGACGCCTTCGGTGCCGTGCACGCCGCCGTCCCGTTCGTGGACGCGCTGACCACCGTCCTCAACCCCGACCTGCCGCTGACGATCAGCGAGTGGGAGGAGTGGGGCGACCCGCTGCACGACCCGGAGGCCTACGCCCGCATGCGGGGCTACTCCCCCTACGAGAACGTGCGTCGTGCCGAGTACCCCGCGATCCTGGTCACCGCCAGCCTGAACGACACCCGCGTCGAGATCACCGAGCCCGCGAAGTGGGTGGCCCGGCTACGGCACGACTCGGGATCGTCCCGGCCGATCCTGCTGCGCACCGAGCTCGCCGCGGGCCACGGAGGCGCGTCCGGTCGCTACCACGCCTGGCGGGACGCGGCCTTCGAACTCGCCTGGCTGATCGACGCCACCACGCCTCATCCGCGCGGCTGACCGCCGGGACACCCGTGGTCGGAGGCTGCGTACGACCGTGGTCTTGATCTGACCCTCAGGGCTGCTCTCCGGGGATGCTCAGGGTCTTCGCGGGCAGCACATCGACCCCTTCGCACGTTGTACTGATGACGAGCGAAAGGGAACCACGCATGATCGCTACCGCACATCGGGTCCGCACCACCGAAGGCATCGACGGCAAGGACGCGGTTGGCCTCTACCTGGACGGGATCGCCAAGACCCCGTTGCTGACTGCCGAGCAGGAGGTCCAGCTGGCCAAGCTGATCGAGGCCGGACGGTATGCGCAGGCGGTCCTCGACGGCACGCTGGACGAGTCCGAGGCAGGCCTGCGCCGGGTCGAGGCGACCGAGGACGAGCTCCGGGAGATCGCCGAACAGGGCGAGGCTGCCATGCAGCGCTTCATCACCGCGAACCTGCGCCTCGTCGTTTCGGTCGCCCGCAAGTACGGCCGCGCGCAGATGCCGCTGCTCGACCTCGTCCAGGAGGGCAACACCGGCCTGATCCGCGCGGTCGAGAAGTTCGACTACACCAAGGGCTTCAAGTTCTCCACCTACGCCACCTGGTGGGTGCGCCAGTCCATCTCCCGCGGCATCGCGCAGCAGGGCCGGATCGTGCGCCTCCCCGTCCATGTCGCCGAACAGGTCAACCAGATCTCCGCCGTCCGCCGGACGCTGGAACGCCGCTTCGGGCGCGAGCCGGAACTGGCCGAGATCGCAGACGAGCTGGGTCTGCCGGAGGAGCAGGTGATCGACCTGCTGCGGCTGTCCCGCGACCACGTCAGCCTCGACGCCCCGGTCGAGGAGGACGGTGACACCGCCCTCGGCGACCTGCTGGCCCGCGAGATGTCCCCCGGGCCCGACGAGGTCGTGCTGGACGCGGAGGACCGCGCCCGGCTCGACGCGATGCTCGCCGGTCTCGACGAGCGCTCCGCGGACGTGGTCCGACGCCGCTACGGCCTGCTGGACGGCCGCCAGGCCAAGCTGGCCGACATCGCGGCGGTCTGGGGCATCACCGCCGAGCGCGTCCGGCAGATCGAGCGGCACGCGATCTCCAAGCTGCGCGGGGACAACTCCGAAGCCGCCTGACGCACCGCCATCCGAGACGGAAGATCCCAGGTCACGCCCGTTGACCTGGGGTCCTCTTTCTCTGCCGGCGATCAGGCCGGCTCAACCAGCCGGATCAGGCCCTCCTGCGCGCAGGACGCGGCCAGGCGTCCCTGCGAGAACAGCCGGCCGAAGCTGAAGCCCAGCCCGGACGACGCGGACGGCGAGACCTGGTCGTACAGCAGCCACTGGTCGGCCCGCGCCGGCCGGTGGAACCACATCGAGTGGTCGATGGACGCCACCTGCATGTTCGGCCCGGCGAACTCCACCGGGTGCGGCACCGTGCTCACCGCGAGCAGCGTCAGGTCGCTGGCGTAGGCGAGGAAGGCCTGGTGCAGCTGGGGGTCGTCGGGCAGAGCGCTCTCGGCCCGCACCCATACCTTCATCTCCGCGTCGGAATGGCCGGCCGCGCTCAGCGTCGAGGTGTCGGAGGCGAATCTGGTCTCCAGCACACCCCACTCCTGCTGCCAGGCCTCCACCGCCCGCCGCGACCGCGCGCCCAGCACGGCCGACAGTGGCGGGCAGTCCTCCGGCTCCGGGACCGACATCGGCGCGGCGTCGGCGTGGTCGAGGCCCGGCTCCAGGACGTGGAACGAGCAGACCATCGAGAAGATCACCCGTCCGGCCTGGTCGGCGACGACGCGCCGGGACGAGAAGCTGCCGCCGTCCCTGGTGGGCTCGACGGCGTAGCGGATCGGCGTGCCGGCGACCCCGGCGCGCAGGAAGTAGGCGCCGAGCGAGTGGGCGACCCGGCCGTCCGGGACGGTCCGGTACGCGGCGGTGAGCGCCTGGGCGAGCACCTGACCGCCGAACACGCGCTGCCGGGCGGAGCCGGCGTCCCTGCCGAGGAAGGCGTGCTCCTCGGTCTGGTCGAGATCGAGGATCGCGATCAGTTCGTCCACGGACTCCGGCACGGCTACCGCCGGAAGTCCGGGGGCGGGTCCTGCTCGGCCAGGAACTGCTCGACCGCGGCGCCGATCTCCTCGGCGCTGGGCACCGACGCGGCACCGCTGCTGCTCAGCCGGTCGTACTGCTCCTCCAGGGCCTGCACCACCGCGGGGAACTCCGCGTCCTGGGCGGCCTCGGACTCGATGTTCGCGAGGTTCTCGGACACCCGCTCGGCCAGCTCCGCCATCGGCAGCTCGAGCCCGGCCGCCTCGGCCACCCGGCGCAGTACCGCCTCGGTGGCCTGCGGGAACGCGGACTGCGCGAGGTAGTGCGGCACGTGCGCGACGAAGCCCTGGCCGAGCAGACCGGCCCGTCCGGCCTGGTACTCCAGCACGTGGGAGAAGCTGCCCGGCAGCTGGACGCGGTCGATCCACATCGGGTTGCCGCTGACGGTCTTCGGGTCGGTGGAGTGGGCGGTGACCAGGCTGGGTCGCGTGTGCGGGACGGCCATCGGCACGCCCGAGACCGTGACCACCCGCGACACCCCGAGCCGTTCGGCGATCCCGAGGACCGCGGCGACCGTCCGGTTCCACTGGGTGTCGGGTTCGGGGCCGGTGAACAGCAGGAACGGCTTGCCGTTCAGGTCGAGCAGGCGGTGGATCACCAGCGCGTAGTCGGTCATCGAGGCCCAGTGGTTGGTGTCGAACACCATCTGGGGACGGCGCGAGCGGTAGTCGTGCAGCTGGTCGTGGTCGAACTCCACCAGCACCTCGTGCTCACAGACCTCGAGCAGGTAGTGACCGGTGTTGTGGGTGACCGATCCGGCGTCGATGTAGCCGTCGAGCAGGTGCAGCAGCGCAGGCTGGGTTCCCCGGACCGCCTCCCAGAGTTCCGGATTGAAGGTGTACAACAACCGAGGATCCAGCACGCGGGCCACTGTACCCTCAGGCCAGCCGGCTCCCGTGGCATTGCGCTGTGGGCTGACGCGTCGCCCTCCGTCAGCCGAGGCGGCTCGGTCCCGGGGCGTGTCGGCGCAGGGTGGGGTTGAACTCGCCCAGGCGGCCGCCGAGCTCGGTGAGCAGCTCGATCGTCCGGCCGGCGGCGGGGTTCGTCCGGGCGCTGTCCCGCAGCAGGGCGACGATCCGGCGGTGCGGGGTCGGGTTCGTCGGCCGCACGTAGCCGATGTCGAAGCCGGACCAGCCGACCGCCAGTTGGGGGACGAGGGCGATGCCCACCCCGGCGGCGACGAAGGCGAGACCGGTGACGTGGTCCTGCGCCCTCGCGACGTAGCGCGGCGTGAAGCCGGCCACCGCGCAGGCGTGGGCCGTCAGCCGGGTGGCGATCTCGTCCCTGAAGTCGTACTGCACCCAGTCGTCCTCGCTGAACTCGTTCAGCTCGATGGTCTCCGCCTCGGCGAGCGGGTGGTCCGGTGGCACGGCCACGAGGAAGTCGTCGGTGCCCAGTTCCATCCGGCGGTACGCCGGAGGCACCCTCGGCTCGTCGTAGGGCACCTCGGTGTGCACTTCGACGTCGGCCTGGCCGGCCGCCTCCGCGGAGTCGCTCTCGTTGATCGACAGTTCCAGCGTGAGTCCGGGGAACTCCTGGCGCAGCCTCCGCGCCACCGCCGGCACCCAGGTGTAGGCCGCCGAGGCGAACGCGCGCATCGTCAACCGCTCGGTCGTCCCCTCCCGCAGTTCCCGGACGAGCACCTCGAGGTCGGCGACGGCGTGCAGGGCGTCCGCGCTCGCCCTGGCCAGTTCCGTCGCTGCCGGAGTGGCCTGGATTCCCCGTCCCACCCGTTCCACGAGAGCAAAGCCCACCTCGCGTTCGAGGGTGTGCACGTGCTGGCTCACGGTCGACGGCGTGAGGCCCAGCCGACGCGCCGTGTCATTCACCGAGCCGCTGGCGACGACGGCGCGGAGGATGCGGAGACGGTTCAGATCGAGCATGACGCAATCATACGGCGCCACCGCATGATTATTCGGGATTCTCAGCTTGTCCCGAATGATCAACGGCGAGAGAATTGACCCATGTTGAGCTACACAGTTGTCGACCGGGACCGCGAGCGGCTCGTTGAGGACCTCGACATCGCTCGCCAGATTGAACCCACTCCCCTGCGCCCCAGGAAGGTCGACCCGCGGCACTGGTTCCGCCGGTCCCTGACCGAGGGCGAGACCATCCGCAACCACCTCGCCAGCTACTGACTCACCGCCCGCCACGGCGACCGGCCACAGAGTCCCTCCGGAGGCCCGGGTCGCGTGGCTTCGGTGCGGCCCCGTGCGGAGCGGGGCCGCACCGGGAAGAGCATTTCAGGGCCGGCGCACGGTCATCGTGGCCGCCGCTCCTGCACCGGCGCGAGCGGAGGAAAGCGCCGCTGTGGCGCCGACTGGTACCAGTAGGCTGTGGTGGCGATGTCGTCCTGCCGCTCGAACAGGCCGAAATCCCACGCCCCGATCTGCTGGACGGTCGCCTTGAGTCTGCTCTGGAAGTAGATCGGGTCGGGCAGGTGCCAGCGGTAGAGACCGTGCATGGGAGCTGTCGGGGTCGCGAACGGGGACGCCTTGGTCGTGTCCTGCGTGGAACAGTACGGGTATCCGCAGTACGGGGCGCTGAAGGTGAGGATCCTGGGCTCCCGGTCGTTGCGGAGCTCGTCCTGGAATGCCCAGGCACCGCCGGCATAGTCCTCCAGTCCGGTGCTGCACAGGCTGGGCAGGTCCTGGTCGGAGTCGATGAAGAACTTCACCTCTCCTTCGCCCCACCAGTAGCGCTCGAGAGAGGCGAGGGCGATGTAGGTGCCGACGTAGACTCCGGCCCCCTCGACGCCGTCCAGAATCGTGTGGTCGGTGCCACGCACCGCGGTGGCATTGGAGCGGCGCCACTGGGCGTGGAAGTAGCCGAGGTCGCTGGGGTGCCGATCGCCGGTGGTGTAGTCGATCTGGTAGAAGACATGTTCCAGGTCGCCGGGGTGCTGGGACTCCAGGGTGAGCCTGGCCGAGCGGCGGAACGGCATCGGGAAGTAGCTGTTCATGCCTCCGGTCGGGGCCACCACGATCGGCAAGGACGTCACCAGGGCCCGGGTGGCGAATCCGTTGCAGAAGAAGTCGCCGAGCGGGACCTCGACCGACGGTGACGGGTTCCCGTCCCAATAGGCGCGCAGGACGAGGTCGCGCAGCACGAAGGGACCGGCGTCGGTCCGATCGGCGACGGTGAGCCAGATGTGCCGGATGGTTCCCGGACCCTCGATGTCGGCGAGGACGAGCGTCTCGCCGGCCGGCAGCGGAAGAAACGCCGCCCCCTTCCTGCCGGGGCCCAGCGGGGACGCGGCACGTGCCGCGGCACCCGGCGCCCCGGAGGGGTTCTCGGCGTTGATGGAGTGGCTTCGCACGCCTGGCACGAGGGCCGGGATGCTCCACGGAGTGATCATTCGCAGACGTCCTTCGGTTCTGGTTGGTTCGGTCGGGGTGGCGGGCTACTTGATGGCGCCGGCGGTGACGCCGTGGCTGAGGGTGCGCTGGAAGATCAGGAAGAACACCAGCGTCGGGAGCAGGGAGAGCATGGAGCCCGCGTTCAGCACCGTGATGTCGATGTTGTGCTGGCCGCGCAGCGTCGACAGGGCGATCGGCACCGTCTGGGAGGACTGGTCGGCCAGCAGGACGACCGGGATGTAGAACTCGTTCCAGGTCCAGATGAAGAAGAACACGAGCAGGACGGACAGCGCCGGACGCAGGACGGGCAGCAGGATTCGCCACAGGATCTGCCAACGGTTGGCGCCGTCGATGGCGGCGGCTTCGAGCAGTTCCTTCGGGACGGTGCTCATGACGCTGGCGAGCAGGTAGGTGCCGAACGCGGCCTGCAGGACGGTGAACACGATGATCACCGACCAGACGGTGTTGAAGGTCCCGGTGGCCTGAGAACCGTAGAACAACGGGTAGATCAGCGCCTCGTGCGGCAGCATCGTGGCCAGCAGCAGCACCGCGAGGATCGGGCCGCCGCCCCTGATCCTGCCGATGCCGATCGCGTAGGCGCTGATCATGGCCAGGGCGGCACCTGCGAAGGCGACGATGGTCGAGACCAGGATGGAGTTCCACAGGGCACGCGGATAGTTGACGATGTCGAGGTAGTGGCTGAACGCCTGGCCGCTGAACTCCGCCGGCCACGACAACGGCCCGTTGCTGGAGTAGTCGGCGCCGGTCTTGAACGCGTTGAGGACCATCAGCAGGAACGGCGCCAGCATGATCACCGCGACGATCGCCGCGACACCGAGCACCACCCACCGCGCGGGTCCCTGGCGGCGGTGCGTCCGCGCCCGCACGCGTGCTGTCGTAGAACGGTGGCTGGTCTGGATGGTGGTCATGTCATCCCCTGTCAGGCGTGTTCGGTGCGTCGTTGCCACCACAGCAGAGCCGCCGCGACGACGAAGATCACCAGCGACATCACGGTGGCGATCGTGGAGCCGTACCCCACCTGGGACAGCTCGAAGAAGTTGCGGTACGCGTAGTAGGACGGCACGATGGTCGATCCCTCCGGCCCTCCGCCGGTGAGGATCAGGATGGGCGCGAAGACCTTCAGCGCGGCGACCGTCGCGGTGAGCACGACGATGAACATCTCGGGCCTGATGGTGGGCATGGTGATCGCGCTGAACTGGCGCCACCAGCCCGCGCCGTCGAGCGCGGCGGCTTCGTACAGTTCGGGATCGACCCGGGACAGGGCCGCCATGAAGACCACCACCGGATAGCCGATCTGCAGCCACACCAGCATGGCCATCACCGAGTAGATCGCCAGATCGGGGCTGCCGAGCCAGTCAGGTCCGTCACTGATCCCGATCGAGCGCAGGAACGTGTTGATCGAACCGTTGGCCGGATCCAGGATCCAGCTCCAGATGAAGCCGGCGACGGCGATCGGCAGGATCTGGGGAAGGTAGTAGGTGGCACGCAGGAAGGTGGCCACCTTCGTGCCGAACTTCCGTCCGAGATAGTCGAACAGCATCGCGGCGAGGAGGATGCCAATGGCGGTGGGGATCACCACGATGGCCACGACCATGAACAGCGAGTTCCTGAACGCCAGCCAGAACTGCTCGTCCTGCATCAGGTCGAGGTAGTTGCCCAGCCCGTACCAGCGGAACGGCGCCAGACCGCCCTTCCACTTGAACAGGCTGAAGCCGATGTTGGCCATGAAGGGGACCAGCACGATCCCGGTGAACCCGATGGCGATCGGCGCGAGATACCACCAGTAGGAGACCTGGCCGCGGGTCGGCCGCCGGCCGCCCTGGCGGGTCAGCGGAGCGCTCCTCCGTGTTGTCGATTGAGTCACTGGAAATGCCCTGTCCTTGCGCTGGGGGTCGCTCGGGGTGCCGACACACGGCCGCACCCCGAGCCGGTAGGCGGCTGGGTCAGCCCTTGGTGCCGCTGTCGTAGAACTTCTGGAGCGCGTCGAGGTACTCGTCGGCGGTCTCGTTGCCGTTCGACATCGACTGCATGTGGGTCTGGATGAAGTCCAGGAATCCCGGCACCGGGTAATCGGGGTAGAACGAGAGGGTGTTGGCCTTGATCAGCTCGTTGAACCGCTCGGTGAACTCCCGGGTGGTGGTGTCGGTGATCTTGCTGGCATCGCCGGCGAGGGGCAGGCCGCCCTGCTGGCCGATCAGGTCCTGAACCTCCGGGCTGAGCGTGGTGTCGATCCAGTCGTAGGCGAGGTCCTTGTTCTTGGCCTTGGCCGGCACGCCCCACAGGTGGCCGGAGGAGCCCATGGAGAGGTTTGCGCCGGGGAAGGTGAAGTAGCCCCAGTCGAACGCGGCGTCCTTGCTGATGCGCGAGAACTGGCCGTTGTTCCACATCAGCATCGCGGCCTTGCCGCTGAGCCAGTTCACGGTGGCCTGCTCGAACGACAGTCCGCCGAGCTTGGTGCCCACGTAGCCCTTGTCGATCCAGTCCTGGAACTCGCGGGTCCCGTCCGACCAGGGAGCGGCGTGGAAGTCGACCGGGTTGCGGACGAACATGAAGTCGTCGATCTGGTCACGGGTGGCGGTGGCCGAGACCAGGGAGTACCAGATCCACATCTGGTTGAAGCCCTGGCTCGTGTTCGCCGAACTGGAGATCGGCAGGACGCCGGCGGCCATCAGCCGGTCCATCGCGGCCTCGAGTTCGGCCATGTTCGTCGGCAGGGTCTTGATCCCGGCCTTCTTGAACAGCTCCTTGTTGTAGTAGAACATCACGTACTCGCCGATGTTGGGCACCCCGTACCAGTCGCCAGAGCCGGCCTTGCCGTCAGCGTCGTACTGGGCGAACGCGGCCATGGCCCCGGTGACCTTCTGATCCCAGCCGCGCTGTTTCACCTGGTCGGTGAGGGGTTGCAGCAGTCCCTGGGCGGCGAGCTGGCCGCCGTCCGCGTTGCCCTTGTTGAACTCCACGACGTCGGGGACGTCGTTGCCGGTGAGGGTGATCTTGGCGTTCTGCCGCATCGCGTCGAAGCTGGTCTGCTGGAAGTCGACCTTGACCCCCGGATGCTTGGCCTCGAAGATCTCCACCGCCTTCTTCCAGCCCTGGCCCTGCGGTGTGGTCGGATCCTCGTACTGCAGGACCTTGAACGTGGTTGGCTCGCCGGCAGCGCCGGAGGTCGTGGCCGCGGGTGTGCCGGTGCACCCGGCGAGAGCCGTGATTCCCAGCGCCGCGGCGGCGACCGTGGCGCCGATCCTCCGCGTGAACGATGCTGACATGTCCTTACCTCTCCTTCGTGGTGGATGTGATGGGTGATGGTCTGTCTGTCGGGTGGTGCCGGCCACGCGCCGGGTTCAGGGCGCGCGGCAGCGTCTGGACGGGTGGGAGCCGGAAGTCCCGGCGACGTGGACCAGGTGCCCTTGTGGAGCCGTGCTGGCCTTCAGAAAGGAGGGCGGTACGCGCCCGCGCCTATCGCGGTCTGGGTGGGCCCACCGACTCCCGCTCCACGAGCGGGCACGGCATGAGCCGGTGGGTGGGCGCCGGCTCGCCGGTACCGCGGATGCGTGCGATCGCCTGCCGAGCTGCCCAGACGCCCATGTCGTGGTGCGGCAGCTGCACCGTGGTCAGGCCCGGCAGCAGTGCGTCCGCCACGAACTGCTGGTTGTCGAACCCGACGATCGACAGATCCTCCGGGATCCGCAGACCCACCTGGTGGGCTATCTGGTAGAACCCGAAGGCGATCTGGTCCGAGAAGCAGAACACACCGGTTGGCCGGTCGGGTGACGCCAGCAGCCGCGCGGCTGCCTGCCGTCCGGCCGCGACGCCGGGATCGGAAGCCTCCACGACCAGTGCCGGATCGACGGCGATGCCGGCCTCGGCCAACGCGCGTTCGTAGCCGGCCCTCCGCAGGTCACGCGCGACGAACTGGGTGCTCGCCACGTTGCACAGTGCGATCCGCCGATGCCCGGCCCGAACCAGATGCCGGGTGGCGGCGAACGCTCCGGCGGCCTCGTCCGGCACCACCCAGTCCGCCCGGGCCCCCGGATCGGCCGGGCGTCCGTCCAGCACCACCGTGGGCGTCGCATCCGGGACCAGCGGAAGCTCGACCTCGCGATGGAACTCCGCCGCAACGATCAGGCCCTCGACATTGCGCTGGAGCAGCGTCCGCACCGCAGCCCCGTCGAGTTCCTTGTGGCCGGCGGTGTCGATGAGGATGACCAGGTAGTCCTCGGCCGAGGCGGCCAGCTGGGCACCCGCCAGCATCTGCCCGGCGAACGGCACCGACGCGACCTCGTCCGAGACCAGACCGATCGTGTGTGACTGACGAGTCTTCAGCCCTTTGGCCAGGAGGTTGGGCACGTAGCCCATCTCGGTGGCCACCTCGCGGATCTGGGCGGCGACGTCCGCACGCACGCGGCCGGCGTCCCGGTCGTTCAGCACCAGGGACACCGCGGACGCGGATACCCCGACGTGGGCCGCGATGTCCTTGAGAGTCACCATGAGAACGCTCCGTCAAACGATTGAAGTCAAACGATTGATGGCACCGTAGAAACGTCAAACGCCTTGACGCAACGGCGTTATCAAACCGTTATCCAAGCGCTGCTGGGATCGCTGTCCCGGTGCGAAGCGGGGCCGCCCCGCGTTCCCGGTCGGCTAGCCTGAGAGCACCGGACCCTGAGTGGGTTCGCTCACGGAGGGACGATGTTGCCGACCAAGGTGACGGTGAGCGCCGGAGCGCTCAGTACCGAACTGCGTCGTCCCCTGAAGTCCGGCCGTGGTCTGGACCCCGAGCTGTTCGCCGCGGCCAATGAGATCATCTCCCAAGGCCGGGAGGTCGTCGTGCGTACGCTCGGCTGGCGACGCGTGGCGCCGGGGCTGTTGGCCATTGGCCTCGCAGCCGGCAGCGTGCCCCTCTTCCTCACCGGCGCCGGGGGCGTGGGCTTCGCCGCGATGGTCACAGCGATCGGACTGTTCCTGTACACGCTCGCCGGCTGGACCGTTCCGCCCACCGTCGGCAGCAACGCACGCCTCACCGGCCGCCGGGTCACCGGAGCGCACCGGGCATCGCTGCGCCTGTGGCGGCGCGCGATCCGCGAGGTGAAGGCCGGGAAGCGCACCGCGGACGACCTGTCCGCGCTCCACGCCCAGCTGGTCGTGCTGGCCGAGGCGGAGGACCGCGTCGACCGGATCCTCGCCCGGACGCGCTATCAGCTGGACCAGAGCGAGGTGGAAGCGGCCCGGCTCGAGGTGGCGGTCGCCGAGGGACAGGCCGAGGCGCTGCTCGGGCTGCCCCCCGAGCTCCCGCCCGTGGACTACCGCGCGAACCGCTGGGCCGAGTCCGTCGACGTACCCGAGCCGGAGCCGACGAACCCGCAGGACCTGCGCTGAGCGCCGAAGGTCGGGACGCGTTCACCTGGAGATCCTGGCCAAGAGGTCTCGCTGACAGGCGACCGCAGATCAAGCAGCGACGGTAGCCATCGCGGTCCGCACCCGCTTGGCCGACACCGGGACGGCGGTGCCGAGCGCCTGGGCGAACAGGCCGATCCGCAGTTCCTCGAGCAGCCAGCCGATCGCCGCGACCCGCTCCGGCAGCGGCCCGGAGGAGAAGCCCGCGCACAGGCGCGCGTACTCGTCCTCGAGCTCGCCGATCACCGCCAGTCCCTCCGCCTCATGGCGTGGGTTCGTCGTCGCGGCCTCGAGTCGCCGCCGGATCGCCTTCAGGTAGGTGGGCAGGCGCGACCAGGCCGTGGCGGGAGTCGCGGAGATGAAGCCGCGATAGACCAGGCCGTCCAGCTGCTCGGACGCGTCGTCGCGGGTCGCCGGCTGGGCTGCCGCCAGCGCGCGGCGCACCTCGCCGGCCAGCTGCAGGATCTCCCCCGCCACGGTCACCGCCGCCTGGGTGGCCGCGGCCGCATCCCCGCGCACGACGTCCGCCAGCCGGGCGAAGGACGCCTCGTCCCGCACCTGCCACAGCCCGCCGACGGCGTCCGCCAGGTCGCCGGTCGCCTTCAGCCGGGCATCGGCCAGCAGGGCGGGGACGTCCGGGTACGGCGAGGTCGCCAGCGCCAGCTTCGTGGCGTTGCCCATTCTGGACACCACCCAACGGGTCGGATCGACGGTGGTCAGCGTGATCAACCTGCGCAGCCCGCTGCGGTGCGCCCGCGCGGCGGCGTCGGGATCGGCGAACACCTGCACACCCACCCGGTCCACACGGTCGACCAGCGCCGGATAGCCGGGCATCGGATCGCTGATCCGCTCGGGCAGCGTGCCGAACTCCCAGCTGGTCGCCCCCGGGTGGGTGAGATGGCTGGCCGCGGCGTTGAGCGTCCGGCTCACCTTGGGCGCCAACTGCCCGGCCAACTCCCCCAGATCGCGACCGACCACCGGGGTCGCGCCGTCCGCGACCACCCGGAACCGCACCTTGAGGTGGTCGGGCACCTCGTCGGGACGCCACGCATCCGTCGGCACCTGCACGCCGGTCAGCGCGAGGACCGCGCGACCGAGCGCCGTCCACAGCGGCTCACCGGCCGGGCCGGGGTGGTCGTCCAGCCATTCCAGCGCCCGGCGGGCCGTGTCGGGTGCGGGCACGAGTCGGGTGCGCAACGCCTTCGGCAGGCCACGCAGGAGCTCGGTCGCGACATCGGCGCGCAGGCCCGGCACCTGCCAGCTGAAGGTCGCGGGATCGAGTCTGGTCAGTACGGCCAGGGGGACGGTCACGGTGACGCCGTCGTGTCCGGAGCCGGGGTCGAAGGCGTAGTCGACGTCCAGTTGCTCGCCGGCGGCGGCCCAGTGGTCGGGGTAGGCATCGGTGTCCAGTTCGGCGTCCGGCACCACGAGGTCGGCGAGGGTCAGGTCCAGCAGGCTCTCGTCGCGGCGGCGCGCATCGCGCCACCAGCGGTCGAAGTGGGCGACGCTGACCACGTCCGCGGGGACGCGCTCGGCGTAGAAGGCGGCGATCGCGGCGTCGTCCAGCAGCAGGTCGCGGCGGCGGTTGCGGTCGGCGAGTTCCTCGGCCTCGGCGCGGACGGCCTGGTTGCGCGCCCAGAAGTGGTGCCGCGTCCGCCACTGGCCCTCGACGAGTGCCGACTGGATGAACACCTCACGCGCCACCACCGGGTCGATCCGGGCGTAGCTGACCAGCCGCTGAGCGACGATCGGGACGCCGAGCAGGGTCACCTTCTCGTAGGCCACGCACTGCCCGCCGCGGGCCGACCAGTGCGGCTCGGAGTACGTGCGCTTCAGCAGGTGCCCGGCGACGGCCTCCACCTGCTCGGCCGTGACCGGCGCGACGGTCCGCGCCCACAGCCGGCTGGTCTCGACCAGTTCGACGGCCATCACCAGCGGCGCATTCGTGCGGGCGGCCGACGAGCCGGGGTTGATCGCGAACCGGGTGCCCCGCGCCCCGAGATACTCGGCAGGCCCGCGCCGCTTGCCGCGGGCGGGCTTGGCGAGGCTGGCCTCGTCCAGCAGGCCGACGTGGGAGAGCAGCCCGGAGAGCACCGCGGTGTGGACGGCGTCCAGCCCCGCCGCGGCGTCGTTGCGGTGCAGGCCGACCTCCGCGCACGCCTCGCGCAGCTGGGTGTGCAGATCCTGCCATTCCCGGACGCGGAGGAAGTTGAGGTACTCGTCGCGGCACAACCGGCGAAAGGCGTTGCCCGACAGCTTCCGGCGCTGCTCGCGCAGATAGGTCCACAGCCGCCACAGCGCGGCGATGTCCGAGCCGTCCGGGCCTACCGATCCCTGAGCCGGGCCTACCGATCCCTGAGCCTGTCGAAGGGCGGCTCCGTCCAACGGTGCCCAGAAGCGGCGATGGGCGGTGTCGGCCGCCTCGGTGTGTTCCGCCGGGCGCTCGCGGACGTCCGGGATCGCGATGCCCGCCACGACCGGCAGCACCTCCCGCAGGCAGCCCTGCCGTCCGGCCTCCACCAGCATCCGGCCCAGCCGGGGGTCGACCGGCAGCCGGGCGAGGGTGCGGCCGACTTTCGTCAGCCGGACGGTGCCGTGGGCGTGCGCGCCACGCTCGATCGCGCCGAGTTCGGTGAGCAACCGCAGGCCGTCCCGCACCTGGCTGGCGTCCGGCGGCTCGACGAACGGGAACCGGGTGATGTCGCCGAGGCCGGCGTCCGCCATCTGCAGGATGACCGAGGCCAGGTTCGTGCGCAGGATCTCGGGCTGGGTGAACTCGGGACGGGAGGCGAAGTCCTCCTCGCTGTACAGCCGGATGCAGACGCCGGGACCGAGCCGGCCGCAGCGTCCCGCCCGCTGGTTGGCCGAGGCCTGGGAGATCGGCTCGATCGGCAGCCGCTGCACCTTGGTGCGCGCGGAGTAGCGCGAGATCCGGGCGAAGCCGGGATCGACGACGTAGCGGATGCCGGGGACCGTCAGCGACGTCTCGGCGACGTTGGTGGCCAGCACGATCCGCCGTCCGGTGTGGCGGGTGAACACGCGGTGCTGCTCCGCGGCCGAGAGCCGGGCGTAGAGCGGCACGACCTCGGTGAACCGCAGCTGCAGGCCGGTGATCGCCTCGGCGGCGTCCCGGATCTCTCGCTCGCCGGACAGGAAGACGAGGATGTCGCCGTCGAGGTGGGTGGAGAGTTCGGTGACGGCGTCACAGATCGCGTCGAGCTGATCCCGGTCGCGGTCCTCGGCCGTGCCCGCGATCGGCCGGTACCGCAGCTCGACCGGGTAGCTGCGGCCGGACACCTCGATCACCGGGGCATCGTCGAAGTGCGCGGAGAACCGCGCGGTGTCGATCGTCGCGGAGGTGATGATCACCTTCAGGTCCGGACGCCGCGGCAGCAGCTGCTTGAGGTAGCCGAGCAGGAAGTCGATGTTCAGGCTGCGCTCGTGTGCCTCGTCGATGATGATCGTGTCGTAGCGGCGCAGGTCACGGTCGTGGGAGATCTCGGCCAGCAGGATGCCGTCGGTCATCACCTTGACCCGGGTCTGCCGGCTGCGCTGGCTGGAGAACCGCACCTGGAAGCCGACCGTGCGGCCGAGCTCCTCGCCGAGTTCCTCCGCCATCCGGGCGGCGACGCTGCGGGCCGCGATCCGCCGCGGCTGCGTGTGGCCGATGTGCCTACGTCCGGCGAGCAGGCAGATCTTGGGCAGCTGGGTGGTCTTCCCCGAGCCGGTCTCCCCCGCCACCACCAGCACCTGGTGGGTCCGCAGGGCCTCGGCGATCTCCTCGACGTGCGCGCTGATCGGCAGCGCCTCGTCGAAGGCGATCCGCGGCAGCTCGGCGGTGGTGGTCATAGCCGACCAAGCCTACGCCAGCCCCCAGGCGCGGAGGTCCACCCGCGAGTGAACGGGAATGGGACCTGTCCCCAGCTGTTCGGAACACCTGGGGACAGGTCCCATTCCGCGTCACGACTCAGGAGCCGTGGGCGTCCTTGGGACGGATCACGCCGACCGGGCAGCGGGCGTGGCTCATCAGGCCGCGGATCAGGCCGCCGACGGAGTACGTGGGGAAGGACGCGTGCACCTCGACGGCGAGCAGGTCGAGTTCCTCCGAGCGGGCGACCAGCACGTCCACCGGGCTGCCGTAGGACACCTCGAGGGTGACGTCGACGTCCGGGAAGTCCTCGGTGATCTCCGAGATCATGTCGGTCATCCGCGCCCTGGTGACCCGGACCGCGGCGTCCTCCTGCTCGGGGGTCGGACGGCCGGTGCTGAACCAGCGGCCCTGCGGCGCCCGGCAGACGCTGATCACGACCACCCGGCCGCCGTGGCTCTGGCACTCCTGCAGCGCCCACTCCAGGGCGACCGCGCCACGGGCGGACGTGTCGACCGCCACCCCGATCACGCCCGTGCGCTGCTCGTGGAGCACGTCGTCAGCGGACACCACGATCACCGGGCAGTGTGAGGCACCGACGACCCCGACGGCCGTCGAGCCGGCGAACTGCTTCTCCCCCGGACCGGTCGACTGCCGGCCGACCACGACGAGGGACGCCTGGTTGCTCTCCCTGGTCAGCGCCGCCGCCGGGTTGCCCAGCACGATCTCGGTACGCACGCGGTTGCGGGACAGGCCGGCGGCGAGGGCGTCCTCGACGCCCCGCTCGAGCATCTCCGCCGCGCCCTGTTTGATGTCCTCCGGGTCGAAGACCACACCCCAGGCGCTGTTCAGCACGGTGTCGTCGACGGCGTGGACGAGGACGAGCTCCGCGTCCCGCTGCCGGGCCTCCTCGATCGCGTAGGCGAGTGCCTGGAAGGAGTCGTCCGAACCGTCGAAGCCGACGACGACCCGGGCCGGGCCTGCGTAGGGTTTCAACATCTCAACTCCTCGGGTCGTCGGCCGAGACCACTCGACCGGAGTATGCCTGCGGGGTGACAGCCACGATCAGGGACAGGTGTCCCGGTGCCCACGGTGGCGGCAGCTCCACCCCGTCCGCGTCGGAAGCGGCGGCCTCGCCGCGCACCAGGACGCTCCAGCCGGTAGCGGTGGGCACGTCGATGTCGTCCACCTCGAAGGCCACCTGGACGGGACCGGCCAGCTCGCCGAGCACGGAGCCGCGATCGACGCGGAAGTAGATCAGCTCGCCCGACGCGACGTAGCTCACGGGCAGCACCTGCAGTCCCTCAGCGGAGTGCCAGCACACCCGGCCCACGCTGTGGCCGCGCACCAGATGACGGCATTCGTCCCCCGAGAGGCGGGTGAAGTGGCCGTTGTCCATCGGGCGAATGTTAGTCCTTTTGGGCGCCCACCGAGGAGGGAACCGCCGAAGTCCCGGGCAGTTCTTCGACAACCGGTGGGCGGGACCGGTCAGCGCAGCCAGGTGGAGGCGGCCACGATCACCGGGACCGATGCGATGGTCGAGACGAAGATGGCGTCCCTGGCCAGCAGCGTGCGCACGTGGTACCGGCTCGAGATGAGGTAGATGTTCTGCGCAGTGGGGAGCGCGGCGATCACGGTGACCGCCAGCAGGTCGGGGGTGGACAGCCCGAACACCCAGGCACCCAGGCAGAACGCGATGGCCGGGTGGACGAGCACCTTGATCGGCGCGATCATCGCCAACTCGCGGGCGTGCGGGCCGCGGCCGGGCAGGGGGTCGAGCCGCAGCGAGACGCCGAAGGCGATCAGCATGGCCGGCACGGCGAGTTGGCCTACCATCTCGATCGGCTGCCAGACCAGATCGGGCAGCTGGATGCCGAAGGCGTTCAGCGCGAGCCCGGCGAGGGTGCCGACGGTGATCGGGTTGCGGAAGGGCAGGGTCAGGTAGCGGGCCCAGCTGAGCGTGCGTCCCTCGGCGCGCGCGGCGGCGAGGTCCAGCAGGGCCATGGCCGCCGGCTGCATGACCCCGACCTGGATCAGCATGATCGGCGCCATCCAGGTCATGTCACCCAGGACGTACGCCGCCACCGGGAGCCCGAGGTTGCCGGCGTTGGTGTAGACCGAGCACAGCGTGCCGACCACCCGTCCCGGCAGGTCGCCGCGGCCGAAGAGCAGCCGGGCGAGGACGAGGTACACCAGCGCACCGAGCCCGATCGCAAGCGCCGAGACGACCAGTGTGGTGCTGAACAGATGGCTGAGATTGGCCCGGGCGACCAGCGAGAACAGCAGCGCAGGGGACGCGATCGTGAACGCGAGCCGGGCGAGCATCCGGCGGTGGTTCTCGTTCAGCACGCGGAAGTGCGCCACCACCCAGCCGACCCCGATCACCGACCAGATCGTCAGGTATCCGCTCAGGGCCGCCTGCACGCGCCTCAGCCTACGGTCGCCGGACGGTCGGCGGGACGGGGTCCGCGGCTGCCTACGATGTCGCGGTGCCCGCACGCAACCACCTGATCGACTTCGCCCGCGTCTTCTCGATGCTGGTCGTGGTGGTCTTCCATGCCCTGCTGTGGCAGGTGCTGCTGGTGAACGGCCAGGTGCAGGTGGTGCCGTGGGCGCCCGGCCCGGTGTTCTGGGGAATCAGCTGGGTGGCGACGATCATCCCGGTGTTCTTCGTCGCGGCGGGCTACGCCAACGCCGTCGTGGTGGACACCTGGCGCGCGACCCGGACCCCGTACGCCGCCTTCCTCACCCGGCGCGGCAGCCGCCTGCTCGGGCCGATGTCGTTGTTCCTGATCGTGTTCACGGTCATCGGCACCGCGGCGGCCTGGCTCGGTTGGCTGCCCCAGGCCGCGGCGCTGAGCCGGCAGTTCGCGCAACTGCTGTGGTTCGCCGTGGTGTACCAGTTGCTGCTCGCCGCGGCACCGCTCGCGGTCTGGCTGCACGACCGGTTCGGCGCATGGCCCATGCTGCCGCTGCTGCTCGGTGCGGTCGCCGTGGACGTGGCCACCCGCGTCACCGGTGATCTCGGCCTGCAATGGGTGAACCTCGCATTCGTCTGGCCGTTGGCCCACCAGTGGGGCATCGCCTACCACCGGGGGTGGTTCCGCACGTGGTCGACCGGACGGCTGCTGGCCGCGCTGGCCGGATCGGCGGCGGTGATCGTGGTGCTCGTCGTCTGGCTGCACTACCCGCCGGCGGCCGTGGCGTGGGCGGACGTGCTCGTGGCCAACCTGCTGCCTCCGACCCTGGCGATCCTCTTCCTCGGGCTCGCGCAGACCTGCGTCCTCGGGCTGCTGGAGCGGGCCGGCGTGGCGTCCCGGCTGAGCGAGCGGACGGCGGGTGTGCTGCGGCTGGCGAACGCCCTGCTGCTGACGGCCTACCTGTGGCACATCCCGGCGATCGTGGTGAGTGCGGGGATCCTCGTGGGGTTGTCGCTGCTGCTGCCGGCCGCCGCGGCGGTCCTGATGCACCCGCTGCTGCTGGTCGCGGTGGTCCTGGCCGTGGTCGCGATCACCGTCCCACTGCTCGCGCGGGTGGAGGTGCAGCTGATCCCGCGCGAGGGGCCGGGCCTCCCGCCGCGCGGCCGCGCCGAGTTCGGGTATGCGCTGTTCACGGCCGGCACCTGGGCAGTGTGGCAGTTCGGCGCCGTCCTGCATCCGCTCGATCCGGCCGGACTGCTGGCGGCCGTCCTCTTCGCGGCCGGAGTGGTGGTGCTGCGCCGGGCGACGAGCCGGTAGCGCCGCTGGCTATGCTGGCCGCTTCACCGCGAGCCAGGGAGCCCGAATGGATCCGACCACGTGGAACGTGCCGTTCCCTGTGGTTGTCGCGGGCCTGTTCGTGATCGTGATGCTGCGGGCCAACGGCACGTTCTGGCTGGGTCGTCTCGGTTCGGTGGGCGCCCGGCACACCCGGCTGGCGCGGCTGCTCGCGTCCCCGCGCTATCTGCGGGCCGCGGAGTGGATCGACCGCTACGGGCCTCCCGTGGTGGCGGTCTCGTTCCTGACCATCGGCTTCCAGACGCTGGCCAATCTGGCCGCCGGCGTCACCGGCATGAAGCTGCGCCACTACCTGCCCGCGGTGACGATCGGCTGCGTGGCGTGGGCGTTCCTCTACGCCACGCTGGGCACGGTCGGAGTAGACCTCGTCGGCGACCTCTGGGCACTCTCCCCCGCCCTGACGATCGGCCTGGGCGTCGCCGTGGTTCTCGCCATCGCCGGCTACCTGTTCTGGCAGCACCGGGTTCGCAGCGCCGTCCGGGCCCGGACACAGCGCACGGACAGCCAGATTGCCTAGGATCAGCCCATGGCCGAGATCCGCAAGTTCGACCCCGCCGCCGGGAACGCGATCGCCCAGGCCCTGAAGGCCGCGATGGGCGAGCCGGTGCGTCCGGCCGAGCCCGGGACACCAGCTGCTCCCCGCAAGCCCGCGCCCGAGCCTCCGCCGGCCACCACGTGGCTGAGCCTCAACGTGAAGACCGACGCGGAACCCGAGGACTGAGCGGCCCCCAACCGCCATCCCAGGCCCCGGCTGTCCCCCCGGACCCCAACCATCATCCCGGGCCTCGACTGTCATCCCGGGCTCCACTGTCATCCCGGGCTCGACCCGGGATCCCCGGAGTGGCTTTGCCAGGCCGACGCAGGGGATCCCGGCGTACGCCGGGATGACGAAGGAGGAGTCTGTTACCCCGGGCTCTCATTGTCAGGAGTGCTGCCGCCACGCCATCACGGGATGGTGACGGTGCCGTGCCAGCAGACCTTCCCCGGATCCTTGACGAGCTTGCCGTCGGCGTCGGTAATCACGACCAGCTCCGTGCACTTGCCTCGGCCGACAAGCCTGAGCGGCGTGGTCGCGAGCGGCTCAATGCGGAAGTACTCGTCCTTCACCTCAGGCTCGCTTCTGGTGCGGAGGTACAGCGTCTGGTCGGTCTTGTTGTCGAAGTACACCACAGTGTCCAGGGCGTTCTCCGAGATCACACAGCCCGAGAGCAGCGTCGAGGCGAAAGACCGTCGCCACGAGCGAGCGAGACACATTCGCCGACGTCGAGCCCGGCAACGCGATCCCAAGTCCTCGAGTCCACGATGGGTGAGCCGGTACGTTCGGACGAGCCCGGCCTGCCACCGCCACACGACGAACGGCGAACCGATCTGCGCAGTAGATGCTCACAGCCGCCACTGAGGCCCATCCGATGATCGTCTACGGGGCGTATCGCGTCACTGGGCAGAAGGCGATCGTCAGTGACGCTCAGCCAAACGACTGCCGCCGAATGAAATCGTGCAAGATGTCCGCGAGGTCGTCGTTGAACATTGCGGGCCGGATGCCGTGGTCAGCGTCATCCACCTGGACGAGTTCGACCGGCTGCCCGGCTTCCTTCAGGGCTTCGTCATGGAAGACGCGATCTGCATGTGCAGACGGCGACCACTCTTCTCCGCGTAGGGGATGTTCAGGTGCACGTAGACATTCCGCCGGCCCCGGGCCGCACGGATCACCCGCATGCCTTCAGCGGAGGCCGACGAGTGCGGGAAGGCGTCCTGGCTCAACTCAACCGGCTTCACGCGCCCACCATGGCCGCGTGGCAGCCCGAACCGCAAGAGGGCGGACGCACACCGCCGCTCCTTCACCGACCGTCGAGCTTGTCGAGAGGCACCCAGGGGTCTCGACAAGCTCGACCAGCGATCCTGTCACCTTCCGCAACTGCCCCACAACCGACCGTCGAGCTTGTCGAGACGCACGCGGGGGCCTCGACAAGCTCGACCAGCGGTCCTGTCGCCCGCGTGAGAGCTCAGCTGCAGCCGCTGGTGGAGCCGCAGCCTTCGCAGATGTAGCAGGAGCCGGAGCGGCGCATCTTGGTGCCGCAGGTGAGGCACAGCGGGGCGTCCACGCTCAGGCCGGACAGCTTCTCCAGCACCTCGGCCGTGGAGTGTGCGTCCATGTCCACCAGGGCGGGCTGGTTCGGGCCGTCCTCGTGCACCCGGACGTCGTCACCGGCGTCGTTCTTCAGCGACTCCGACTCGATCAGGCCGGCCTCGTCCTCCTCCGACAGGTACTTGCCGGTCTCGACGTAGCGGGCCCGCTCCGCCGCGGTGTGGATGCCGAGCTCGGCCCGCTCGTCGAAGGACAGGTAATCCAGAGCCAGCCTGCGGAAGATGTAGTCCATGATCGACTGCGCCATCCGCACGTCCGGATCGTCGGTCATGCCGGCAGGCTCGAACTTGAGGTTGGTGAACTTCTGCACGAACTGCTCCAGCGGCACGCCGTACTGCAGGCCGATCGACACCGCGATCGAGAAGGCGTCCATCACGCCGGCCAGGGTCGAGCCCTGCTTGCCGAGCTTGAGGAACACCTCACCCAGGGCGCCGTCGTCGTACTGGCCGGACGTCATGTAGCCCTCGGCGCCGGCGACGGAGAACGACGTGGTGCGGCTGATCCGCGACTTCGGCAGGCGCTTGCGCCGCGGCCGGTACTCGATCCGCACCTCCGGCTCGGCCTTCGCCGTCGCCTTCTCGTCCTTCGCCTTGGCGTCGCTGAGCGGCTGGCCGACCTTGCAGTTGTCGCGGTAGACCGCGAGCGCCTTCAGGCCCAGCTTCCAGCCCTGCAGGTAGACGTCGGCGATGTCCTCCACCGTCGCGCTCTCCGGCAGGTTCACCGTCTTGGAGATCGCGCCGGACAGGAACGGCTGCACCGCGGCCATCATCCGCACATGGCCCATCGGCCTGATCGACCGCTGACCCATCGCGGTGTCGAAGACCTCGTAGTGCTCGGGCTTCAGTCCGGGCGCGTTCACGACATGACCGTTCGTGGCGATGTACTCGACGATCGCCTCGACGGTCTCGTCGGTGTAGCCCAGCTTGCGCAGCGCGTGCGGAATCGTCTGGTTGACGATCTGCATCGAGCCGCCACCCACGAGCTTCTTGAACTTCACCAGGGAGAAGTCGGGCTCGATGCCGGTGGTGTCGCAGTCCATCATGAAGCCGATCGTGCCGGTCGGAGCCAGCACGGACGCCTGCGCGTTGCGGAAGCCGGACTTCGCGCCCAGCTCCACGACCTTCGCCCACTCCGCGCCTGCCGCAGCGTGGACGGCGCCGTCGAGTTCGGTGAGCGTGCTCAGGTCGTCATTGGCGGCCTGGTGCTTGCGCATCACCCGCTGATGCGCGGACGCGTTGCGGGCGTAGCCGTTGTACGGCCCCACGATCCCGGCCAACTCCGCCGAACGGCGGTACGAGACGGCCGTCATCAGCGAGGTGATGGCCGCCGCCAGATCGCGGCCGCCCTCCGAGTCGTACCCTCGGCCCACGGCCATCAGCAATGCGCCCAGGTTGGCGTAGCCGATGCCCAGCTGGCGGAAGTTGCGGGTGGTCTCACCGATCGCCTCGGTCGGGAAGTCGGCGAAGCAGATCGAGATGTCCATCGCGGTGATGATCAGCTCGACGGCCTTCGTGAACAGCACGGTGTCGAACGTGTCGTCCTCGCGCAGGAACTTCAGCAGGTTCAGGCTGGCGAGGTTGCAGGAGCTGTTGTCCAGGCTCATGTACTCGCTGCACGGGTTGGACGCGGTGATCCGGCCCGACTCCGGGTTGGTGTGCCAGGCGTTGATCGTGTCGTCGTACTGCAGGCCCGGATCGGCGCACTCCCAGGCCGCCTCGGAGATCTTGCCGAACAGGTCGCGGGCATCGACGGTCTCGATCACCTCACCGGTCATCCGGGCACGCAGCCCGAACTCGGTGCCGTCCTCGACCGCACGCATGAACTCATCGCTGACCCGGACGGAGTTGTTCGCGTTCTGGTACTGGACGCTGACGATGTCCTTGCCGCCCAGGTCCATGTCGAAACCGGCGTCCCGCAGCGCGCGGATCTTGTCCTCCTCCCGCGCCTTGGTCTCGACGAACTCGTAGATGTCGGGATGGTCCACGTCCAGCACGACCATCTTCGCCGCGCGCCGGGTGGCGCCACCGGACTTGATCGTGCCCGCGCTCGCGTCCGCGCCACGCATGAACGACACCGGGCCGGACGCGGTGCCTCCGGAGGACAGCAGCTCCTTGGACGAGCGGATCCGCGACAGGTTCAGGCCGGCGCCCGAGCCGCCCTTGAAGATGAAGCCCTCTTCCTTGTACCAGTTCAGGATCGAGTCCATGGAGTCGTCGACGCTGAGGATGAAGCAGGCGCTCACCTGCTGCGGGCTGGCCGTGCCGACGTTGAACCAGACCGGGGAGTTGAAGCTGAAGTACTGGTGCAGCAGCATCCAGGTGATCTCGTCGGCGAAGACCTGCGCGTCCTCCGGCGTGGCGAAGTAGCCGTTCTCCTCGCCCGCCCTGCGGTAGGTGTGCACGACGCGGTCGATCAGCGTCTTCAGGCTGGCCTCCCGCTGCGGCGTGCCCAGCGCGCCGCGGAAGTACTTGGTGGTGACGATCGTGGACGCGTTCAGGCTCCAGAAGTCGGGGAACTCCACGCCCCGCTGCTCGAACACGTGCTCGCCGGTCTTCCAGTTGGTCTGCACGACATCGCGGGACTCCCACGTGACCTCGTCGTAGGGGTGCACGCCGGCGGTGGTGAAGACCCGGCTGATCTTCAGGCCGGGAGACTTCCGGCCTCCGCGCGGGGTCGCCTTGGCGGTCTCGGTCATGGTTGGGCTGCCTTTCGCTGTCGGTGGAGGTGAGATGAGGTGGTGGATCAGTTGGCGACCAGCGCCGCGCGGCGCAGAGTCTCGATCTCGGCTTCGAAGTCCTCGACCGAGTCGTAGTGCTTGTACACCGAGGCGAACCGCAGGTACGCCACGGAGTCGAGTTCGCTCAACGGCTTGAGGATGGCGAGTCCGACCTCGTCGGCCGGAATCTCGGCCTGGCCGCTGGCCCGCAGGGTCTCCTCCACACGCTGGCCGAGGCGGGCCAGGTCGGCTTCGGAGACCGGACGGCCCTTGCACGCCTTCGCCACGCCCGTGACGACCTTCTCGCGGGAGAACGGCTCGACGACACCGGAGCGCTTCACGACCACGAGCTGCATCTGCTCCAGCGTGGTGAACCTGCGCTCGCACATCGGGCACTGGCGGCGCCGACGGATGCTGGTGCCGTCCTCCGCGACGCGGCTGTCGAGGACCCTGGTGTCGGTGTGCCGGCAGAACGGGCAGTGCACTTTCCTGGCTCCTCTCCTGGGGATCGACCGGTGGATCGCGATGTGGAAACCCTGTGGGTGATGACCACAATCTGTGGACGAACCACACCGCTGTAACTACTAGATGTAGAGGTTATGTCGCACCGGCACCTCTAGGCAAGAGCACCGTCAGCGCGTGTCGCGGGGAAGGTAGCCCAATTACGGAGCCAGATCAGCCGTGTGTCGCCGGCACCACCGCGGCGGCGGGGACGGACGGCAGCGGCGCATCGCTCACCGACAGGAAACCACCGACCAGCACGACGGCGGCCGCGGCCACCACGGCGAGGAAGAAGATCACGACGACAGCGATCCCACGGTCGGTCAGCTGCCAGGATTCCGCACTGGCGGCGGCCGGACGGGACGCGCCCGGACGGGCCGGACGGAGTTCGGGGGCCGGAACGCCTTCGGGGCGTCCGCCGGGCAGCCCGACCAGGCGCGGACGGGCCTGCGGGCCCCGCTCGACATGCCGCCAGCGACCGGGCTGCGGACGGGTCGGCACCGGAACGACCATGTCGTCAACCAGAAGGGCGCTCATGGCTTTCTCCTATCGATCTCGCACAGGTGTTCGATATCTGTTCTACCCCACCATGGCTGGCGGATCAAGCAGATTCGAACAATTGTTCGCCCGCGTGTCGGGCTGGAATCAGCCTGGCAGTCGCCACTGACACTCCTTCCACGGGGTTCCCCAACCGCCTGCCGGGGGTGCACGATCGATGTTGTCCGGGTACTCCACGGAACACGAGTCGAGTGGCGGAGGGAGGCGGGATGCGGACGATCGGTGTCGAGGAGGAGTTCCTCCTGGTGGATCCGGAGGGACGGCCGATCGGGGTGGCCGGGATCGCCGCGAGCGGCTCGACGGTGCAACTCGAGCTGATGGAGCAGATGCTGGAGACCGGCACCCGTCCCTGCGCGGACGCCGCGGAACTCGCCGACCAGTTGGCCACGCACCGGCGCGTCGCCGCCCGAGCCGCCCGGGACGCCGGCGCGCACCTGGCCGCACTCGCCACCTCGCCGCTGCCCATCAGCGCCAGCGTGACCGACGACCCCCGCTACCGGCAGATGGTGGCCGAGTTCGGGCTGACCGGACGCGAACAGCTCACCTGCGGCTGCCACGTCCACGTCGAGGTGAGCGACGACGAGGAGGGCGTCGCCGTCCTCGACCGGATCGGTCCCTGGCTGCCCTGCCTGCTCGCGATCAGCGCGAACTCGCCCTTCTGGCAGGGCGAGGACACCGGCTACGCGAGCTACCGCTCCCAGGTCTGGCGGCGCTGGCCGACCGCCGGCCCCACCGCCCCGTTCGGCAGCGCCGCCGCCTACCGCAACGTCGTGGCCGGTCTGATCGCCAGCGGCGCCGCGCTCGACGAGAAGATGGTCTACTTCGACGCGCGGCTGTCGTCCCACTACCCCACCGTCGAGGTACGCGCCGCCGACGTGTGCCTGCGCCAGCAGGACGCCCTCCTGCTGGGGATCCTCGTCCGCGCGCTCGTCGAGACCGCGGCCAGGGACGGACTGACCCCGGTGCCCACACCCGGCACGCGCACGCAGCTGTTGCAGGCGGCGGCATGGCGAGCGGGCCGCTCGGGCGTCTGCGGCCCACTCGTCCATCCGCTCACGCTCGCCCAGGCTCCCGCCGCGGAGGTGATCGAGGCCCTGTTCGACCAGCTGAAGGACGTCCTCACCGAACAGGGCGAGGCCGACCTGGTGGGTGAGCTCTGGTCCGGACTGCTCTCCCGCGGCTCGGGGGCGGTCGAGCAACGCGCGTGGGCCACCTCGGGACTGCGTGAGGTGCTCTCCCGGGCCGGTGAGGCGACCATGGCCGGTCGCCATCCGTACTGACTGCGCGACACGCGTCGAACAGGTGTTTGATTCTCCGCTCGCACGGGGCTAGCTTGCTGCCATGGCACGATCCGCAGAACCCGCAGCCCGCAAGCGTGGCCGGCCACGCAAGGAAGACATCGCAGCGCAGCTGGGTGCCACGGTGAGCCAGCTGCCCGACGGTCCGGCGGACGCGGACGGGCTCACGGCCCGGCAGCGCCGGATCCTCGAGGTGATCCGCGACGACCTGGTCGACCGCGGGTATCCGCCCACCGTCCGGGAGATCGCCGACCGTGCCGGCCTCGCGTCCTCGTCCTCGGCCGCGCACCAGCTCAAGGTGCTCCAGGCCAAGGGATTCATCTTCCGCGACCCGCACCGTCCGCGCGCCCTGGAAGTGCGCCTGCCGGAGTCCCTTGCCGTGACCGAGATCCCCAGTCATCTCGGCGTCGAGTCGGACCTGCCCGCACCGTCGGCACCGTCCGTGCCCGTGCCGATTCTCGGCCGGATCGCCGCCGGTGGGCCGATCCTGGCCGAGCAGTCCATCGAGGACGTGTTCACCCTCCCCCGCCAGCTGGTCGGCGAGGGCACCCTGTTCCTGCTGGAGGTCAAGGGCGACTCGATGATCGAGGCGGCCATCTGCGACGGCGACTACGTGGTCGTCCGGCAGCAGCCGGACGCGTCCAACGGCGAGATCGTGGCAGCCCTCCTCGGCGACGAGGCCACCGTCAAGACCTTCAAGCGCACGCTCGACGGCATCTGGCTGCTGCCCCACAACCCGGCCTACGAGCCCATCGACGGCACCCACGCGACGATCATGGGCAAGGTCGTCGCGGTCCTGCGAAGGGTGTAGCGATTCGCGTCCAGATCCGGGTGAAGCCCGGCGCGAGCCGGACCAGGGTGGGCGGACGCTACGGCGACGACACCCTGGTCGTCGCCGTCCAGGCTCCCGCCGTCGACGGACGCGCCACCGCGGCCGCCCTGAAGGCTCTCGCGGACGCGCTCAGCGTGCCCGCTCGGGACGTCCTGCTGGTCTCCGGCGCCACCAGCCGCACCAAGGTCGTGGACGTCCCGGATTCCGCGCTCGCGCAGGTCTCGGAGCTGCTCGGTGCCTGATCCGTCGACCCTGCCCGACCTCGTGACTGCTCGGCAGGAGCTCTACAAACCGACGCCTGCTGACACTGAAGGCTTGTTCGCCATCTTCAGCGACCCTTTGGTCTGGCTGCACTACCCGAGCCTTCGCCACCACCACCCCGACCAGACCCGGGCCATGCTGGCGGCCTGGCTGACCAGCTGGCAGACCCATGGACTGGGCAGCTGGGTCGTCCGGCTTCCGGGCGAGAACAGGATCGTCGGATGCTGTGGCTGCAACGTCCTGCGGGGACAGGTCTGGAATCTCGGCTACCGCTTCGCCGCGGACCATCACGGACGCGGCCTCGCGACCGAGGCAGCCGCCGCTGCGGTTGCGCGGGCGGGGCAGGTCGACCCCGCGCTGCCGATCGTGGCCTACCTCGTGGCGCACAACCGGGCGTCGGCGCGGGTCGCGGAGAAGGTCGGGTTGCGGGTCGTGCACACCCTGCCGGACCCGGGCAACCCCGACCCTTCGGTACAACGCCTCGTGTACGCCGACCGCGCGCTCACCGCACCGCAGCGGGCAGCCACAGCGGAGTAGCGGGCGACCCTCTCGGGTCCGGATCATCAGGTTGTCGTGATCTGTCCACGCATCCGGTCCCGGATGTCCCAGGTGTCACTGCTTGAGGCTCAAGCGGCCAGATCGCGTCACCCGGGCCCGTCGTCGCGGTGCGGGGGGAGGCTCGGGCCAAGGCTCGGCGTCGTCGGCGGCGCCCGGCTTGGGCGGGCCCGTTCTGTCGTGATCTGGCCACCCAACTCCCACAATGTGACAGGTGTTGCAGATGGAACGCGTCACGTGGCGAGATTGCGTCAGCCTCAGTGCTGCGCGTCTCCCAGCCTCCGCAGGGCTGCGATCGCGGTCTCGCGATCGGTCGTCATCCAGAACTCGGGCATCGACGCCTTCAGGAAGCTGCCGTAGCGGGCGGTGACCAGGCGCGGGTCGAGGACGGCCACCACACCGCGGTCGGTGAGGGTGCGGATCAACCGACCGGCGCCCTGGGCCAGCAGCAGTCCGGCGTGGGTGGCCGCCACCGCCATGAACCCGTTGCCGCCGGCATCGGCGACGGCCTGCTGCCGCGCCTGCATCAGCGGGTCGTCCGGTCTCGGGAACGGGATCTTGTCGATCAGCACGAGCCGGCAGGTGTCGCCGGGCACGTCGATCCCCTGCCACAGGGACAGGGTGCCGAACAGCGACGCCTCCTCGTCCTCGACGAACTCCGTGGTCAGCCGGGCGAGGTGGGCGTCCCCCTGGCACAGCACGAGCCGTTCGGGCACGTGCTCGCGGCAGTAACGCGCGGCCGCCTCGGCCGCGCGCTGGGACGCGAACAGGCCCAACGTGCGGCCGTCCGCTGCCCAGAGCAGTTCGGCGACCTCGGCGAGGGTCTCCGGGCCGATCCCGTCCCGGGACGGCGGCGGCAGGTGCCGGGCGACGTAGAGGATGCCCTGGCGGCGGTAGTCGAACGGTGAGCCGACGTCCACCCCGCGCCAGTCGGTGTCGCCCTCGCCGCCGAGGCCCATGGACGCGGCGACCGAGCGGAAGTCGCCGCCGATCTTCAGCGTCGCGGACGTGAGCACGACCGGGTGGTTCTCGAAGACCTGGTTGCGCAGCAGGCCCGCGACGGTCAGCGGCGCGCAGACCAGTTGCCGGCCGAACCGCTCGGACTCCGACACCCAGACCACGTCGCGCTCGTCCAGCTTCGCCATCCGTTCGGCGATGTCGAAGACCTCCTGGGCGGCGGCCTGCGCCTGGCGCCGGTCGGTCTCGTCGTCCTTGCCGCCGGCGAGGCCGGTCACCGCGGCCCTCGCGGCCAGACGGACGCTGCGCAGGGCGGCCACCACCTCGGCCTCCGGATCGGTGACCCGGCCCACGTCCCCGGCCTCCAGCCCCAGCTGCAGGCTGTCACCGGCATCGAGGAAGGCGACCCCGACGTCGTCACTGAGCCAGTTCAGACAGCGGCGGGCGACCCGCTCGATGTGCGTGGGGCTCAGCTCCACGGACGCGGCACCGGTCACCCGACTGACCAGTTCGTGCGCCTCGTCGATCACCAGGGCGTCGAACTCCGGCAGTGCCGTGCCACCGTGCAGGGCGTCCACCGCCAGCAGGGCATGGTTGGTGACCACTAGCTGGCTCGCCCTGGCCCGCTCGCGCGACTTCTCGACCAGGCACTCCAGGCCGTAGGGACAGCGCTGCACGCCGAGGCACTCGCGGACGGGGACGGAGACCTGGGCCCAGGCGGCGGCGGTGTGCGCGGGGGCGTCGTCGCGGTCGGCCAGCTTGCCCGCCTCCGCCTCGTCCTCCGCCCAGTGGCGCAGGGCCACCACCTCCGCTCCCACGCCGGTGGCTTCGCCCGGCTCGGGCAGCAGCGCGTCCTGCTCGGACCCCTGTCTCTCACGGACCCGCAGCAGGCATGCGTAGTTCGTCCGGCCTTTCAGGATGGCGTGGCTCACCCTCTGACCGGTGACCTGTTCGCAGGCCGCCACGGCCGCCGGAATGTCCTTTCCTCCCAGCTGGGCCTGCAACGCGAGGGTGGCGGTGGCGATCACGATTCGGCTGTCCGGGTTCTCGACCAGGCTCGCCAGCGCCGGCGCGAGGTAGCCCAGCGACTTGCCCGTGCCCGTCCCGGCCTGGACCAGGAGGTGCTCGCCGGTCGCGAAGGTGCGTGTCACCTCGCTCGCCATCTCCACCTGGCCCGGACGTGCCTGGCCGCCGATGCCCTCGACGGCTGCGGCGAGGATGACGGACGCGAGGTCGACCTCAGGCATCGGTGGCGTAGCGGGCGAGGTCACCGGCGAGGTCGGCGTTCACCCGTGCCACGACGAGGGTGCCGTGCTCGGTGTGGTCGGAGCTGACGAACTCGCCGTCGCGGTGGATCCGGTTGATCAGGTCGCCACGGTCGTAGGGGACGAGCGCACGGATCTCCACCTCGGGGCGGGGCAGGCGCTGTTCGACCCGGCGCCGCAGGTCCTCGATGCCGCTGCCGGTGCGCGCGGACACGAACACGGCGTCCGGGTAGCGCCCCCGCAGGGCGAGCAGGGCGCTCGGCTCGGCCGCGTCGATCTTGTTCACGACGAGCTGTTCGGGGACGCCGGCGGCGCCGATGTCGGCCAGCACGGTACGGACGGCGGTGATCTGGCCGAACGGATCGGCGTCCGAGCCGTCCACGACGTGCAGCAGCAGGTCGGCCGACGTCGACTCCTCCAGGGTCGACCGGAACGCCTCGACCAGGTCGTGCGGCAGGTGCCGGATGAAACCGACCGTGTCGGTCAGGGTGTACACGCGGCCGTCCTCGCTCTGCGACCGGCGCGTGGTGGGGTCGAGCGTCGCGAACAGCGCGTCCTCGACGAGCACGCCGGCGCCGGTGAGCCGGTTCAGCAGCGAGCTCTTGCCGGCGTTGGTGTAGCCGACGATCGCCACGCTGGGCACCTGGTTGCGGGTCCGCTGCGAGCGTTTGGTCTCGCGGACGGCCTCCAGGTCACGCAGCCGGCGGCGCAGCACCGAGATCCGGGTCTTGATCCGGCGCCGGTCGGTCTCGATCTTGGTCTCGCCGGGGCCACGTCCGCCGATGCCGGCGCCGGCGGCTGCCCGTCCGCCCGCCTGCCTGGAGAGGTTGCCACCCCAGCCGCGGAGGCGCTGCCGCAGGTACTGCAGCTGGGCGAGCTCGACCTGGGCCTTGCCCTCCGCGCTCTTCGCATGCTGGGCGAAGATGTCCAGGATCAGGGCGGTGCGGTCGATGACCTTGACGCCCACCCGGTCCTCGAGGTTGCGTAGCTGGGCGGGCTCGAGCTCGCCGTCGCAGATCACGGTGTCGGCGCCGGTGGCGATCACCACCTGACGGAGCTCGTCGACCTTGCCCCGGCCGATGAAGGTCGCCGGGTCGGGCGTGCTGCGCCGTTGCACGAGCCCCTCGAGCACCTGTGAGCCGGCGGTCTCGGCGAGCAGCTTCAGCTCCGCCATGGCGAGGTCGCTGTCCACCTCACTGCCGGTCGTCCAGACGCTGACCAGCACCACGCGCTCCAGTTGGAGCTCGCGGTACTCGACCTCGGTGATGTCGGCGAGCTGCGTGGACATGCCGGCCACCCGCCGCAGGCTCAGCCGGTCGGCCAGGTCCTGCTGGTCGCCGTCGACGTCGAGTTCCTCGGGGTCGGGCTCTTCGGAAAGGTATGTCATGTGTTCCTCACAGGCTACAGGTGCCGCGGGCGACGATCACCGCGGGCCCGGTGAGCACCGTGTCGGGGCCGCGGAGGTCGACCTCGAGCGCGCCGCCGGGCACCTCGACGGTGCAGCGATCGGCGTCGGCCACGGCCGCTGCAGCGGCGACCACCCCGGTGCCGCACGAGCAGGTCTCCCCCACTCCGCGCTCGTGGACGCGCAGCCGGATGCGGTCGGGCGCCTCGCGGACGACGAACTCGGCATTGACCCCGTTCGGGAAGGCGTCCGCCGGCGTCCAGGTGGGTGCGCTGACCAGGTCGAGCCCGGCCAGCTCCTCGACGGAGTCGAGCACGACCACGGCGTGCGGGTTGCCGACGTTCACCGAGGTGGCCGGCCAGCTGCGTCCGCCGTGATGGACGGTGACCTGTCCGCCGACCTGTGCCGGACCCATCGTGACGGCGATCCGGCCGTCGGGCAGGAAGGTGCCGGTGCGCAGGCCGGCGCGGGTCGCCACGGTGACCTCGCGGCCGGTGACCAGGCCCTCCTCATCCAGATAGCGCAGGAACACCCGCAGCCCGTTGCCGCACATCTCCGCGAGCGATCCGTCGGCGTTGCGGTAGTCCATGAACCAGCGGTCGCCCTCGGCCTCCCAGCCGGGCACCCGCGCGCAGCGGACGGCCCGCAGGACGCCGTCCGCGCCGACGCCGCCGCGCCGGTCGCACAGGATGGCCACCTGCTCCGTCGTGAGGTCGTAGAGGTTGTCGGGATCGGTCAGCAGCACGAAGTCGTTGCGGGTGCCGTGACCCTTGGCGAACTCGATGTGCATGCGGCTCCTCCTAGGCTTCCTGCACGATACCCCGCACCGCTGACACCACCGCGTCCGCCGCCCCGGCCCCCGCGGGCAGCCAGGTGATCCGGGGGTCGCGGCGGAACCAGCCGAGCTGTTTGCGGGCGAATCGGCGGGTGCCGCTGATCGTGGCCTGCTTGGCCTCGTCCTCGCTTGTGTCGCCGTCGAGGAAGGCCAGCACCTGTCGGTAGCCCAGCGCGCGGGAGGCCGTCCGGCCCTCGCGCAGGCCGTGCTCGGCCAACCCGCGGACCTCGTCCACCAGGCCGTCGGCCCACATCTTGTGCACTCGCTGTTCGATCCGCTCGTCCAGCAGTTCGCGGGGCACCTCCAGGCCGAACTGGAGCACGCCGTCCAGCGCGTAGTCCCAGGCAGGCAGGGTCGAGGTGTAGCTGCCGGTCAGCTCGACCACCTCCAGGGCACGGACGATCCGGCGGCCGTTGCCGGGCAGGATGCCAGCGGCAGCCTCCGGGGCGACGGAGGCAAGCCGTCGGTGCAGTTCCGCCGGCCCGACCGCGGCCAGCTCGGCCTCCAGCCGTGCCCGCACGGCCGGGTCGGTGCCCGGAAAGGCCAAGTCGTCGAGGATCGCATGGACGTAGAGCGCGGAGCCGCCGGCCAGCAGCGGCACGACCCCCCGGTCGCGGCAGTCGGCGATCGCGGCCCTGGCCAGGGCCTGGAACTCGGCGACGCTGGCGGTCTGGGTCACGTCCATGATGTCGATCAGGTGGTGCGGCACCCCCCCGCGCTCGGCGAGCGTGGGCTTGGCGGTCCCGATGTCCATGCCCCGGTAGACCAGCATGGAGTCGGCGTTCACCACCTCGGCGACGATCCCGGAGCCCGCGAGGGCATGGGCGACGGCGACGGCGACGGCCGTCTTGCCGCTGGCCGTCGGCCCGTTCAGGGCCACCACGGGAAGAGTCACACGGGACATTGTCTCAAGTCACCCCCGAGAGTGCTTGGCAGAGCGCTCCCAGCGGCCCACAATGGAGTTCGCAGCCGCGGAGAGTCCCGGCGCCGGGAGCAGAAAGGAGGTCGCATGGACATCGTCGAACAGATCAAGGGTGCCGTGGCCGGCCACGAAGCTGAAATCGCAGAAGGCATCGAGAAGGTGGGTGACTTCGTCGACGAGAAGACCGGCGGTCAGTACGCGGCCCAGGTGGATCAGGCCCAGGAGTTCCTGAAGGATCAACTGGGGGGCGCTGCCCAGTAACCAGGTCCACTGATCTGGACGCGGGACGAACTTCCCGCACAACGACGAAACCCGAGGGGCCGGCACTGGTGGCCGGCCCCTCGGCCTGTCGTCAGGTCCGCACCCGCCCGCCGGCCCGGCTCCCACCGGTCCCTGAGGAGGCTTGTGAGGAACGATCGAGCAGTCACAAAGGCCAAGTTTGGAGCCCTATCGCCAGCGCAGTCTCACGTGCTCGTGCTGCTCGTCGTCGGCGTCCGATCCGCCCGACTTCTCGTCTTCCCCGTCGTACCGGTGACCCCACTCGTCCAATACGGCGAAGGACCGGACCAACTCAACTGACTCCGCGTAGCCACACCACACGTATCACTGTTCGGAGTCCAAGCCTCCTTGAACTGCCGCCGGTAATCGTGACTGAAGCACTGGTTGTCGATCTGCCCGGTACCCTCAGTCGCCCTGACCTGAACGATGTTCCCCGCGGAGAGTCGTGGAGCTCTATAGCGACTGAGGTATGCGGGCAGGCCACGCATCACGACACCAAGAACTCTTGAAGAGTGACGGGCCACACGACGGTGTACTGATCGCCTTCCGTCGACCTGTAGGCGGCCCGCACATCGGACCACCGTTGATCCGCCACGAGAGGGCTGCCGGTGACCGGTTGTCTGCGGCTCTACGTCAAAAAGGGTCCGGTGCCTCTGGAACAGCCGGGGGTGCTGCCGCGCGATCGCCGCATGCAGCTCGGCCGGGCTCCGTGATGGCTCAGTCATTCCGCTGACCATGACCTCCAGTGCGCGCCGGTAGACGTCCCGGTCAGCGCGCGCGGCCAGGAACAGGTCTGGGTTGACTGCGCTTACGCCCGCAGAGCGCAGGTCGACCTGTGCGAAGTCGTTGACGTCCTCGGTCACCAGGAAGGTCGCTCGAGCAGCCTCGGCGTCGGCGAGAATCTGCCTGTCATCAGGCGACGTCTCTGTGAAGCGCTCGGGTGCTACCCCGGTCGGACTGAGCTTGATCTCCACCAGCGCCCGGAGGCCGGAGACCGACAGTTGCCGGCCGGTCACGTGCCGATCGGCTTCCTCCTCCGCGGTACGACTCCACCGGACGGTGTAGCCGCTCGCGGCACAGCGCAACATCAGGGTGCGGGTGACCGGTTTGGCCAGGACGTTGGCGTCCAGGAAGACGACCAGCAGGTCGTCACCGGTCACCGAACAGCTCCGCCTCGACATCAGGTGCGGACGCGCGAGCGAGCGCGTCCAGCATCTCCTCACGGTACCGCTGGAACTCGGAGTACGGAATGCGATGCCGGTTGCCCACCTTCACCGCCCGGATCTCGCCGGCGAGGATTCTTCGCGCGATGGTCGAGCGGTGCACGCCGAGTCGGTGGCCCATCTGCTCGGGTGTGAGCATTCGTTCCTCAGCGGTCACGGTGACCGTCTGGCCGGATGCTGCCGCCTCACGCACCCGGTCGACCAGAGTCTTGGCCCAGCCGGGCAGGCCTACGTCCGCCGTGTTGCCACGGATCTCGTCCGGATCGAAGATGGCCAATGGATGACTCATGGCACCATGATAGGCCGGGCCTGCGCAGATAAACCATTCCTATCTGTGCACGACCGACAGAAGCACGGTAGCTGCGTCTCAACTCGACTCGATGCGTCGGGATCAGGCTCGAGAACGAGGTGTCGAGATGCGCCGTCGTACAAGTGAACTGAGGGCACCGAGCAGACGGCTCTTGACGACATCGAGACCTCCTGAAGCGTGTCGGGCCGGACGCCCAGGTGGTGACAGCCCTTCGTGACACTTCCTCGTTCCTCGGAAGCTCCTCAGGGACCGATTCCCGTAGGGGGGCGACCACGCCGATGAGGCGCCCGGGGCTACGCGCGGACGAGCTTGGGGATGCCGAGAGTGGTGATCGCAGTCCTTCGTGACGCTTCCTCGTTCTCCTCAGGGATCGATTGACGGGAGGCCCAGGCGTCTCCACCGCGGGTGCGGCGCAGGCTCAGGAGGCCGTCGTCGGCGTTCAGGTGGTGGGGCGCGGCGTAGGTGATCGCCACCTCGGCCAGATCGCCGGGACGCGGCCGCAGCTCCGGCTCCTCGGGCACGCGGACGTGCACCAGCCGGTTGTCCCGCGCCCGTCCGGACATGCGGTGGGTGGCGGCGTCCTTACGTCCCTCCCCGTCGGCGAACAGCACCTCGACGCGCTCGCCGACCAGCTTGAGGTTCTCCTGCCACGCCACGTCGCCGACGAGGTCGACCAGACGCTCGTAGCGCTCCTGCACGACGTCGCGGGGGACCTGGTTCGGCATCGTGGCCGCCGGGGTGCCCGGCCGGATCGAGTACTGGAAGGTGAAGGCCGCCGAGAACCGCGACGCCCGCACGACGTCCATGGTGGCCTCGAAGTCGGCGTCGGTCTCGCCGGGGAAGCCGACGATGATGTCCGTGGTGATCGCCGCGTGCGGGATCGCCGTCCGCACCCGGTCGAGGATGCCCAGGAACTTCTCGCTGCGGTACGAGCGCCGCATGGCCTTCAGCACGGCGTCCGAGCCGGACTGCAGCGGCATGTGCAGGGAGGGCATCACGTTCGGTGTCTCCGCCATCGCCGCGATCACGTCGTCGGTGAACGCCGCCGGGTGCGGAGATGTGAACCGCACCCGCTCCAGTCCGTCGATGTCACCACACGCCCGCAACAGCTTCGCGAAGGCGCCCCGATCGCCGAACTCGACCCCGTAGGTGTTCACGTTCTGGCCGAGCAGCGTGACCTCCTGCACCCCCTCCACGACCAGGGCCTGGATCTCCGCCAGCACGTCGCCGGGCCGCCGATCGGTCTCCTTCCCCCGCAGCGCGGGCACGATGCAGAACGTGCAGGTGTTGTTGCAGCCCACGCTGATCGACACCCAGGCCGCGTACGCCGAGTCGCGCCGCGTGGGCAGGGTGGACGGGAACCGTTCCAGCGATTCCAGGATCTCGACCTGCGCCTCCTGCTGCACGCGGGCCCGCTCCAGCAGCACCGGCAACGAGCCGAGGTTGTTCGTGCCGAACACCACGTCCACCCAGGGCGCGCGGTCGACGACCGTGTGACGGTCCTTCTGGGCCATGCAGCCACCGACCGCGATCTGCATGCCGGGACGGGACTGCTTCACCGGCGCGAGGTGGCCGAGGTTGCCGTACAGCCGGTTGTCGGCGTTCTCCCGGACCGCGCAGGTGTTGAACACCACGACGTCGGCCTGGCTGCCCGCTTCGGCGGCCACGTACCCGGCGTCCAGCAGCACGCCGGCGATCCGTTCACTGTCGTGATTGTTCATTTGACAGCCGTACGTGACGACCTCGAAGGTGCGCATGACGGCGTACTTTACCCGCAGCGGCGGCGACGGCTCACTTCGCGAGGGCCACCGCGCGGGACTCTCGCACGACCGTCACCTTGATGCTGCCGGGGTAGGTCAGCTCCTCCTCGACCCGCTTGGCGATGTCCCGCGCGATCACCTGCGACTCGGCGTCGTTGACCATCTCGGGGGCGACCATCACCCGGATCTCCCGGCCCGCCTGCATGGCGAACACCTTGTCGACGCCTTCGTGCTCCTTCGCGATGTCCTCCAGCCGCTGCAGGCGCTTGACGTAGATCTCCAGGCTCTCCCTGCGCGCACCCGGCCGGCTGCCGCTGATCGCGTCCGCGGCCTGGGTGAGCACCGCCTCGACCGTACGCGGCTCGACCTCGTTGTGGTGTGCCTCGATGGCGTGGACGATGTCCGGATGCTCGCCGTGGCGGCGGGCGAGATCCGCACCCACCTTGGCATGCGACCCCTCCGCCTCGTGGGTGAGTGCCTTGCCGATGTCGTGCAGGAAGGCGGCGCGCCGGCAGACCTCCACGTCCAGGCCGAGCTCGGCCGCCAGCAGGGCCGCGATGTGCCCGCACTCGACCAGGTGCTTGAGCACGTTCTGGCCGTAGGACGTGCGGTACTGCAGCGAGCCGAGGATCGGCAGCAGGCCGGGAGCGAGGTCGGTGATGCCCATCTCGATCAGGGCGTCCTCGGCGGCCCGGATGCACAGTTCGTCCACGCGCCGGGTGCTGCGCTCGTGCACCTCCTCGATCCGAGCGGGGTGGATCCGGCCGTCGGCGACGAGTTCGGTGAGGGTGAGTCGGGCGATCTCCCGGCGCACCGGGTCGAAGCAGGAGAGCAGCACGCTCTCCGGGGTGTCGTCGATGAGCACGTTCACCCCGGTGATCTGCTCGAACGCCCGGATGTTGCGGCCCTCGCGGCCGATGATCCGGCCCTTCATCTCGTCGCCGGGCAGCGGGACGGTGGCGACCACGGACTCCGTGGTCTGCTCTGCCGCCAGCCGCTGGATGCTGGTGACGATGATCCGGCGAGCGGTTGCCTCAGCGGATCGCCTCGCCTCGGACTCGATCTCCCGGGTGAGCTGGGCGGCGTGCAGCCGGGCGTCCTTCTCCACGTGGGCGATCAGCTCGGTGCGGGCCTGTTCGGCGGAGAGGCCGGCCACCGTGGCCAGCGCGTCCGCGCGCTCGGCCTCCGCCTCGTCCAGTTGCGCCTCCCTGCGGTCGAGGCCGGCGGCGATCTGGTCGAGGTGCGTCTCCCGGTTGTGCACTTCCTCCAGGTATCGGTTCAGCCGGTTCTCGCGTTCCGCCAGCAGTTCCTCCCTGCGGTCGGCGGCCTGCCGGCGTGCCTTGAGTTCCTCGTCGTGCGCTTCGGCGGCATGAACGACGGGGGCCGGCTGCGGCGCCACCCTCCGGGGGTCGCGACCGGGCTGGCGACCACCACCCCGCCGTCGCTGCTGCTGCCCCGGCCGGCCGCCGGAAGTCGGCGCACCTCTGAGCAGAAGTACGAGCAGCACGACGAGCGCCACGGTGACGAGTACAAGGACGCCGACCACGGCTGTCAGTACGACCATCGGATCCACGGCGTCCTCCTCGAGCGGGGTCGGGGACGCCGAAGGCCCAGTCCTCAAGCGGCCACAGCCGTCACGGCCATGGCGATGCCAAGAAAGCCCGGCGGTCAGCCGGGACCAGCAGTATCGCGGGGTTCAGTCCCCAGTGATGGTCAGTCAGTCGCTCAGGAATGGGTCCGCGTGCGCACCCATCGGCAGGCTAAGGCCGCCCGGGTCATTCCGCAAGCTCCGGCAGCTCAGCCAGCACTTCTCTGGTGACCTGGGCCACCACGGACGCGGAGAAGCCACGCCGGGCCAGCGCACCGGCGAGGCGCCGGTACTGCACCTGCGGATCGAGGCCGGCCAGCGAACGGGCCTTCCGTTCCGCGAACCCTCGAGCGACCGCGTAGTCACGGTCGCCGTCGAGTTCCGCCACGGCGGCGTCGATCACCTCGCGGTCGACGCCCTTCGCCACCAGTTCCGCCAGCAGCGCCCTGCGGCTCTTCTGCCGACGGTCACCCGCGGCCAGCCAGTCGCGGGTGAACACCGCGTCGTCGATCAGGCCGACCTCCTCGAGCCGGTCCAGCACGATCTGCGCGATGTCGTCCGGCACCTGCTTTCGCGCCAGCGCCCGGGTGAGTTCCACCCTCGTGCGGGCGCGCACCGTGAGCTGGCGCAGTGCGATCTCGCGGGCGATGGCGAGCGGGTCGGCGGCGGGCCCTTCGTCAGGCTCAGGCCCTTCGTCAGGCTCAGGGAGCGTCTCGACAGGCTCGACGAGCGGTTGGCTTGGTCGCTCATCGAGCGGTGGGTGGCCCTTCGTGACGCCGCCCCTCGTTCCTCGGGGCGGCTCCTCAGGGAGCGCTGCCCACGGATCCCCGGAGAGCTCCTCAGGGGGCGTGTCCCAGCGGTTCGGGGTCAGAACTCCACCTCACCGGTCACGGGGTCGATGCCCTCGGGGACCTCGTTGCTGGCCCCGATGCCCAGTTGGGCGAGGATCCGCTGCTCGATCTCGGCGGCCACCTCGGGATTGCTCTTCAGGAAGTTGCGCGCGTTCTCCTTGCCCTGGCCGAGTTGGTCGGCCTCGTAGGTGAACCACGCGCCGGCCTTGCGGATGATGCCGCAGTCGACGCCGAGGTCGATCAGGCTGCCCTCGCGACTGATGCCCTGGCCGTAGAGGATGTCGAACTCCGCCTGCTTGAACGGCGGGGCGACCTTGTTCTTGACCACCTTCACCCGGGTGCGGTTGCCGACCATCTCCTGGCCGTCCTTCAGTGTCTCGATCCGGCGCACGTCGAGGCGCACGGACGAGTAGAACTTCAGCGCCCGGCCACCGGTCGTCGTCTCCGGCGAGCCGAACATCACGCCGATCTTCTCTCGCAGCTGGTTGATGAAGATCGCGGTGGTGCCAGCCCCCGAGAGCGCGCCGGTCATCTTCCGCAGCGCCTGGCTCATCAGCCGGGCCTGCAGGCCCACGTGGCTGTCGCCCATCTCGCCCTCGATCTCGGCGCGCGGGGTGAGCGCGGCCACCGAGTCGATCACGACCAGGGCCAGTGCCCCGGACCGCACCAGCGTGTCGGCGATCTCCAGGGCTTGCTCGCCGTTGTCGGGCTGGCTGACCAGGAGCGCGTCGGTGTCCACACCCAGCTTTGCCGCGTAGTCCGGGTCGAGCGCGTGCTCGGCGTCGATGAACGCGCAGATGCCGCCGGCGGCCTGCGCGTTGGCGATGACGTGCAGTGCCACCGTGGTCTTGCCGCTGGACTCCGGGCCGTAGATCTCGATCACGCGGCCGCGTGGCAGGCCGCCGATGCCCAGGGCCACGTCGAGCGCGATCGACCCGGTGGGGATCACCTCGATCGGCTGGCGGGTCTCCTCACCCAGCCGCATCACCGACCCCTTGCCGTGCTGCTTCTCGATCTGGGCCAGCGCCGCCGCCAGCGCCTTCTCCCGGTCCGCTACCGCCATCTCCCGCGTCCTCTCGTTCGCCACTTCCGTTGTCTCGCCATCACCCTAGGCAACGCCACTGACAATCGGTCAGCGGATGACGCCGGTGTGGATATCTCCACCTCGAACGGGCGATTGTCCACAGGCTAGCCGAACACGTGTTCGATATGCACACGACACGCGAGAGAAGAAAGCCAGATGCTCAGCGCTCTCGCGCCGGGAGCTCCAGAGCCTGCCACGCGGCCAGCCAGATGTCCTTGCAGGGCACCCCGCCGGCAAGGGCCTGGCTCACCGTCCGGTGGCCGAGTCCTTCGAGTACGACCGTGTCGGACCACATCAGGGAGTAGGCGTCGCCGAGGTGCGTCCGCAGCCTCGCGCGCAGGTCGGCTTCGCGCATCGCCGGCTCAGGCCGCGGCGACGTGCGGGCTGCGCAGCGGCAGCTGGGTGATGCCGTGGTGGTCGTCGATCTTGTCGGAGACCTGCCGCAGGACGTTCGACAGCGGCACATCCAGAGCGCCGCAGATCGCGTTCAGCAGCTCGGAGGACGCCTCCTTCTGGCCGCGTTCGATCTCCGAGAGGTAACCCAGGCTCACCCGTGCCTTGCCGGAGACCTCGCGCAGGGTCAGGTTCGAGGACGTGCGCAGCTCACGCAGCGATTCGCCGAGCAGCTCCCGCATCAGCAGCGGGCGCTCGCGCACTTCCTGGATCATGGGTTCGACTCTACCTGTCCTGCCGGGTCCTTCCCCGCGGGTGGTACAACGCCACGCTGACGCGGGTTGTTCCCCGCGGATCACGACTCCGCGGTGAGCGCGTCCTCGAGCAGGCCCAGCGCTGCCGCCACGGCCGCCGAGCGGACGGCCTGCCGGTCGCCGGCCGCGTCCACCCGCAGCGTGCGCACCGCGCCGCCGGGCTGGGCGAGACCCAGCCACACCTCACCGGGCAAGTGGCCGTCCTGCGGGTCCGGGCCGGCCACACCGGTCGCGGCCACACCCCAGTCGGCGCCGGTCGCCCGCCGTACTCCGGCCGCCATGGCGGCGGCGGTCTTCGCGGACACCGGTCCGTTCGCGGCCAGCAGGTCGGTGGGCACTCCCCCGAGCCGCGCCTTGAGGTCCGTGGCATAGGTGATCAGTCCGCCGAGGTACACCGCCGACGCGCCCGGGACGGACGTGACCGCCGCGCCGATCAGCCCACCGGTGAGGGACTCCGCCGTGGCCAGCGTCTGACCGCGCTCGGCCAGCGCCTGGACGACCGCGACCGCTTGCGGATCAGCGAGTGTCATCCTTGCCCTTGGCGAGCGCCGCAGCCCGCAGCCGGAGCGCGTCGCGGACGTACATCAGCCCGGTCACGACCGTGAGGACGAACGCCGCACCCATCACCAGCCACGACAGCACGAACCAGAACGGCAGGATCTCCTGGACCTTCGGAATCGGGTACGGCAGGAACATCAGCAGCGCGATCGATTGCAGCAGGGTCTTCAGCTTGCCGCCGGCCGCTGCCGCCATCACCTCGTACTTGAGCATCTGCACCCGCATCCAGGTGATGCCCCACTCGCGGATGAGGATGACCACGGTCACCCACCACGGGAGCTCGTTCAGGATACTCAGCGAGATGAACGCCGCACCGGTCAGGGCCTTGTCGGCGATCGGGTCCCAGATCTTGCCGAAGTCGCTGACCAGGTTGTAGCGCCGCGCGATCCGGCCGTCGAACAGGTCGGTGAGGATCGCGACGCCGAAGGCCACGGTTGCGGCCATCCGCCAGCCGAAATCGGTGGGATGCAGGAACAGCAGGACGACGAAGACCGGGACGAGGACCAGCCGGAGCACCGTGAGCGCGTTTGGCAGCCAAGCCGGCACCGTCACACCGGCATGCTGCGCGGATTGCGTCATCGCCCCTCCAGCTCCACGACGAGATCCACCCCGTCCGACGCCGTGACCTTACCCCAGACGACGTCGCCCGTGATCAGATCGTGACCATTTGAGGCGAGCGTAGTACTTCCGTCGGTCTCGGGCCCCTGATGCACCGATCGTCCCGAGATCGTCCTGTCCGCGACGGCCTCGACCAGCACCCGCGTCCGCTCGCCCAGGCGGTCGGCGGCACGTTGCGCGGAGACCTCGTCGACGAGCGTGGCCAGTCGGTCCACGCGCTCGTCGATGAGTTCGGGAGCAACCTTGTCCGGCAGCGTCGCACCCTCGGTGCCCTCCTCGTCGGAGTAGCCGAAGACGCCCACGGCGTCGAGCCTGGCGTCGGCGAGGAACCCGGCCAGCACCTCGACGTCCGCCTCGGTCTCGCCGGGAAAACCGGTGATCACGTTGCTGCGGATGCCCGCGTCGGGACGGACGGCGCGGATCCGTCCGATCAGGTCGAGGAAGGAGTCGGCGTCCCCGAAGCGCCGCATGCGGCGCAGCACGGATGCGGACGCGTGCTGGAAGGGCAGGTCGAAGTAGGGCACGACGCGCGGCAGTCCCAGCATGGCCTCCAGGAGGGTAGGACGGACCTCGGCCGGCTGCAGGTAGGAGACGCGGATCCAGTCCAGGCCGTCGACCCGGTCCAGGCCGACCAGCAGCCGCTCCAGGTTCGTGCCGAGGTCCTTGCCGTAGGCGCTGGAGTTCTCGCTGACCAGCACCACCTCGCGGACGCCGTTGGCGACCAGCCACCGGGCCTCGGCCACCACCTCCTCCACCGGCCGGGAGAGGTAGGAGCC
>NZ_JARKPQ010000258.1 GCF_029975155.1 Propionicimonas sp.
GTTGCCCACCCCGGCAGCCACCCGCTGGTCCATCAGCAGGGACGCTATGCTGCGCCCCGAGCGGTGCACCCGCTGCCCCGCCCGCTCGGGATCGGCGTCCGGTCGCAGCGGGTCCGGGCCCAGGCCGGCCAGCAGCGCAGCCACCTCGTCCGGGCCGATCAGCGCGCACGTCTGCGGTCCGCGGCGCTCGGCGGCATGCGCGTCGGTCTCGATCCGCAGGCGGAGGGTGGCTGCGTTCTCCACCGGTCCGGGACGGACCCAGCGCAGCTTGCCGATCAGGCCCAGATGGATGTGGACGAAGGGGCCCGGGGATGGGTCGGAGGGGGGCCCTTCGTGACGGCGTCCTCGTTCCGGGTCCTGAGGAGTCGTCGTGAGCGTGCGAACGACGACGTCACGAAGGGCGGACGCCTCCTCAGGGACCGGTTGGGGAGGCTTGGCTCGTTCCTCGGGCCCTTCGTGACGCCTTGCTCGTTCCTCACCGGGCTCCTCAGCGAGCGCTTCTTGGGGCGGAGAGAAGTCGAGCAGCAGGTGCTTGCCGAAGGCTTCGGCGGCGCGGACGGTGGTGCCGTCCAGGAAGGCTGCAGCGTCCGCGAACCGGCCCTGGGGACTGGTCACGCGCACCGGCCGTCCGCCGAACGCGAGGGTGAGCTCATCGGCGAGGCGGTGGATCACGTGACCTTCTGGCATGGCGGCTCCAGGTTCGCAAGGATGACGGAGTCTACGCTGTCTGTCGTGAGCCCGACACAGCGCCACCCCGAGGCCGAACGGACCTTCGGCCGCGACGGTGTCTCGGGGCTGGTGGACGCCTCCAGGGCCACCCGGGCGCGGGAGGTCTCCCGGCCCACGGCGGCCGATCTGGCGGCTGCGGAGCCGGCCGCGGACGCCGCGCTGGCGCGTCTCGACCGTCCGCGCCGCTGACACCGCATCGCGCGGGTATGTTGAGCCGGGGCCGCGCGACCAGTAACCTCGCGAGTCCTCGGGGCGACAAGCCCTGATACCCCTAGCCAGTGAGGTCCCATGTACCCGGCAAATCTCACCAGGGCCGAGGCGGCGAGCCGCTCGGGCCAGATCGTCGTGCACGGCTACGAGGTCACCGTCGACCTGTCCGGACGGGTACCCGACGCCGGCGAGTACGACCCCACCGCCACCTTCGTCTCCACCTCGACCATCACCTTCGCCAGCACCGGTGGCGAGACCTGGGTCGACCTGATCGCCGACCGGCTGCTCGACGCCACCCTGGACGGGCAGGCGCTGCTGGAGGCGGCCTTCGACGGCTACCGGCTGCGGCTCACCGCCGAGCCCGGCGAGCACCGGCTCACCGTGTCCGCGCTGTGCCGCTACAGCCACACCGGCGAGGGCCTGCACCGCTTCATCGATCCGGTCGACGACGCCGTCTACTGCTACACCCAGCTCGAGACCGCCGACGCCCGCCGCCTCTACGCCTGTTTCGAGCAGCCCGACCTGAAAGGCACGTTCGCGCTCACCGTCGTCGCCCCCGCCGAGTGGACGGTGCTGTCGAACTCGCCCGAGGTCGAGCCGTCCCCCGTCGACGACGGCTGGGCACGCTGGCAGTTCGCGCCGACGCCGCGGATCTCCGCCTACATCACCGCCCTGATCGCCGGGCAGTTCCACACCGTCCGCGACACCTACCAGGGCACGGCGGCGGAGATCCCGCTGACGATCTCGTGCCGGCAGTCACTGGTCCCCTACCTCGACGCCGAGCGCATCTTCGCCACCACGAAGGCGGGCTTCGAGGTGTTCGAGGAGCACTTCGGCATGCCGTACCCGTTCGCCGACTACGCGCAGGTGTTCGTCCCCGAGTTCAACGCCGGGGCGATGGAGAACGCCGGCTGCGTGACCATCCGCGACGAGTACCTGTACCGCTCCCGGGTCACCAACGCCGCTTACGAGACCCGCGACAACACGATCCTGCACGAGCTCGCCCACATGTGGTTCGGCGACCTGGTCACGATGAGCTGGTGGGACGACCTGTGGCTCAACGAGTCGTTCGCCGAATGGGCGTCCCACTTCTGCCAGGCCGAGATCCGCGCGAAGGGCGCCGAGCGGGACGACCCGTGGGCCACCTTCGCCAACAGCCGCAAGAACTGGGCCTACCGGCAGGACCAGCTCCCGTCCACCCATCCGGTGGCCGCCGACATGGTCGACCTCGCCGCTGTCGAGTTGAACTTCGACGGGATCACCTACGCCAAGGGCGCGTCCGTGCTGCGGCAGCTGGTGGCCTTCGTCGGGCAGGACGCCTTCCTGGCCGGGGTGCGGGCGTACTTCGCCCAGCACGCCTGGGGGAACACCCAGCTGTCCGACCTGCTGGGCGCGCTCGCCGACGCCTCGGGACGCGACCTGTCGCACTTCGCCGCGGAATGGCTGCAGTCGCCGGGCGTGAACACC
>NZ_JARKPQ010000270.1 GCF_029975155.1 Propionicimonas sp.
TCGCCGATCTCGGTCGCGGACTTCGAGTCCAGGTTGCCGGTGGGTTCGTCGGCCAGGACCAGCGCCGGGTCGGTGGACAGCGCCCGCGCGATCGCCACGCGCTGCTGCTGGCCGCCGGAGAGCTGGTCGGGGCGGTTGCGCAGCCGGTCGCCCAGCCCCACCCGCTCGAGCCAGGCGGTGGCGCGCTCGTCGGCGTCCTTCGCGCCGTCCAGCCGCAGCGGCAGGGACGCGTTCTCGACGGCGTTCAGCACCGGGATCAGGTTGAAGAACTGGAACACGAAACCGATCCGGCGGCGGCGCAGTTCGGTGAGCTGATCGTCCGGCAGATCGCCGAGGGTGTGCCCGTCGATCCCGATCGTGCCCGACGTGGGGGTGTCCAGGCCGCCCAGCAGGTTCAGCAGGGTGGACTTGCCGCAACCCGACGGCCCCATCACTGTGACGAACTGGCCCTCGGGCACCACGAGGTCGACCCCGCCGAGGGCGGTCACCTCGGCGGCGCCGGTGCCGTACACCTTGGTCAGGCCGGACACCTCGACGATCGGAGCGGCGAGCACGGGACTCTGCGCGGTGGTCATGCCCGGCTCAGTTCGTCCGGACGCGCTGGCCGTCGGACAGCGCGGACGCTCCGGTGGTCACCACGCGGTCGCCGGCGGACAGTCCGCTGAGCACCTGGGTGGAAGTGTCGGTCGAGGCGCCCACCGTCACCGGACGGGCATGGACGACCTCGTCGGCGCCGAGGACGAACACCGTCCTGGCGTCGCCGGAGGCCAGCACGGCCTCGACGGGGACGACGAGCGCGTCCGGGATCGACTCGACCTCGATGTCCGCCGAGCCGCTCATGCCCTGGAACAGCCGGGACTCGCCGGCCGTGATCGAGACCCGCACCGGGAACGTGATCGTGCCGGTGCTGCTGGTGACCGGACTGGCCTGCACCCGGATGACCTTGCCGGTGAAGCTGTCGCTGAACGCGTCCAGGGAGACGGTCGCGGCCTGGCTGGTCTCGACGCCGGCGATGTCGGACTCGTTCACCTGGGCCTCGAACGCCATCCGCGTCGGGTCGACGACCGTGAGCACGGGGACGCCCGGCGTGAGGCCGGCGCCCTTCTCGACCGTGCCGGAGAAGGTCACCGTGCCGGCGAACGGGGCGGTGAGCTCGGCCCCGGACAGGTTGTCCTCCGCCATGGCGAGGGCCTTGGCGGTGGCGGTGACCGACTGGGCGGCCGCCGTCCGGGCCATCGAGACCCGGCCGGCGGCGGACAGCGTGGCGAGCGACGCCTGCGCGGCCTTCAGCGCGGCGTTGGCGGTCGCCTTGGCCGTGCGCAGGGTGCGCAGCGTCGGCAGCATGTCGTGGCGCTCCGCGGACGTGGCGGCCCGGTAGTCGGCGCGGTAGGCCGCGTAGTTCTTGTTCGCCGTCGAGACCTGCGACCGGGCGGCGGAGAGGGTGGCGTTGGCGGCCGAGCGCTCGATCGCGCCGGGCACGCCGTTGGCCACGGCCTCCTGCTGCGCCAGCGCCGCGGAGTGCGCGGCCTTCGCCTGCGCGACCGCGAGCTTCAGCGTCCCCTTCGCCATCACGGCCAGCGTCTGGCCGGCCTTGACGGTCTGCCCGTCGTGCACCTTCACGGACCCGAGCGTGCCGGCGGCCGGGGGGTACACCCCGGCGGAGTGCGCGGCCACCAGCGAGCCGGACGCACTCACCGTGACGCTCAGCGGAGCGGTGGCCGTCTCGGCGACGCCGACGACCGGCCGGTTGTTCGCGGCCGACCAGGCGTAGCCGCCGCCGAGGGCGAGGACGACCGCCGCGGTGATGCCGGTCGCGATGAGGGTCTTGCGCTTCATGACTGCTTCCTGTCGAGGGAGTGGTAGAGCTGGCGGGTCATCTCGATGACCTGGGGGCCGACGGGGACGGCGTAGGTGCCGTCCGGAATGCCGAGGATGCGCTCCTGTGCCTGGTAGATGGCGGTGGCCCCGGACACCATCACGTCGATGAACGCCTCGACGTCGGTCGCGGCGAGCGCGCGCATCCAGAGCTGGTCGGCGGCCTCGAACCAGAGCAGCAGGACGATGTCGGTGGTCGCCTCGACGCTCGCCACGGAGAGGGAGCCGTCGGCCTGGCCCTCCCTGATCGCGGGGAGCAGCACCTCGCGGGCGCGCTCGCGCCACGCCGCGAAGAGCCGGTGCCGCAGGGGGAGGTTGCCGCTGGCATAGAGGAAGGTGGCATAGGTGATGTCGGCCTGGGCCAGCTTGTAGCCGCCGGCCGCCGCCATCAGGGCGCGGATCCGGTCCGCTCCGCTGCCGCTCCCGGTGGCCGCGGCGGCCGAGAGATAGTCGAAGAGGGCCTCGCCGAAGCGGCCGACGAGCTCCTCCAGCATGGCGTCCTTCGAGGCGAAGTAGTGGTAGAAGGTGCCCTTCGCGACCCCGGCGGCCCGGGTCACCTGCTCGACGCTCATCGCTTCGAAGCCGTCGCTGCGGCACAGCTGGAGGGCGATGTCCAGCAGTTCGTCGCGACGCACGTCCGGGTCCTTGGTGATCCTGGTGCGGGCTCCCGTCCCAGCCATCGGGTCCTCTCCGGCCGACTTTCCACTGACCGACCGTCGGTCAGTCTAGCACCGTGGACGGGCCGGCCGTGCCGCGACTCCGCTGCGGTCGCGGCGTCAGTGCGCCCAGGGACCACTGGGCGGCGAGCAACGCGGCCACCCTGAGCTGCTCCACGCTGGGACGGACGAGGGTGGTCGCGGTCGTGACCTGGAAGTATCCGATCTGCGCGCCGTGCTGGGCGACCGGGATCACGGAGTGCCGGTCGATCGGCAGGCCGTCCGTGGCGACGTCGAGGGTGACGCCGCGGCAGCGGACCGACCCGTCCCGGTTGATCACGGCGGCGGCCGAGTCGTGCTCGCCGTACTCGAAGGACACCCGCTCGGCCCCCAGGACTCTCCGGATGCTCTCCGACACCCGTTCGAGAGCGTCGGGAAGGCGGGCGACGCCCGCGGCGAGGTCCGCGGACTCGAGGACGCCCCGGACGAACCCGGCCTGCCGGCTCGCGGTCGCGGCCTGGCGGACTCCCCAGAGCGCGAGCTCGGTCACCGCGGAGCTGATCAGCAACAGCAGGACGGTGAGCTGGATGTCCTCGGCGTTGTCGATCCGCAGCGAGAGGTAGGGCGCGGTGAGGAAGAAGCTGAATCCCGCCGCGGACGCGATGCTGGCCAGCAGTCCGGACGCCCGGTCGCCGGTCGCAGCGCAACCGACCACCACCAGCACGAGGACGAGGGCCGCCGCGCTGTTGGCGAAAACGCCCCTGACCAGGTAGAGGCCGCCGGCGACGGCCAGCGGAGCAAAGACCGCGATCAACCGGAGCCGGCCGCGGTACCGGCGGAACCACTCGATTCCCACAGTTCCAGCGAACCACCGCTGGTGTGCGCCGGCGCTCGGTTCGGCGTCAAGGTTTCGTCAGGATCGGGGCTTGGCCAGTCAACCACCCCCGTTGTGAACCGAACTCGGTACACAACGGGGGTCGATTCGGCCGGGTCACAGGCTCAGGCGGTAGCCCAGGCCCGGCTCGTTGATCAGGTGGCGGGGATGGGCCGGGTCGGTCTCGATCTTGCGGCGGATCTGGTTGGCGAACACCCGCAGGTAGTGGTGCTCGCTGCCGTAGCTCGGTCCCCAGACGGCGCGGAGCAGGGTCTCGTGGGAGACGACCCGTCCGTCGTGCCGCGCGAGCTCGGCGAGCAGCCGCCACTCGGTCGGGGTCAGGTGGACGGGCCGGCCGTCCCGGGTCGCCCGGTGGGCGGAGAAGCTGAGCACCAGGCCGCCGGACGCGAACTCCTCCGGGGCGTCGGCCTCCGCAGGGTTCCGGCGCAGCGCCACTCGCACCCTGGCCATGAGCTCGTCCACGTTGAAGGGCTTGCTGACGTAGTCGTCCGCGCCCTCGTCGAGGGCTTCGACCTTGTCGTCGGCCTGCTGTCGCGCCGACAGCACGATCACCGGGACGGCGGACGACTGACGGAGCCGGCGCAGCACCTCGACGCCGTCCAGGTCGGGCAGGCCGAGGTCGAGGATCACCAGGTCCGGCTGCTCGGCGAAGAACGCGGTCACGGCCGCGGTGCCGGTGGCCGCGACCGACACCTCGTGTCCCCGGGCGCGGAGGTTGAGGCGCAGGGTGCGCTGCAGGACGGAGTCGTCGTCGACGACCAGGATGCGGCTCATGGCGCGGCCTCGCTCCCCGGCGGGCTCGCCGGGCCGGGCTCCGCCGGCAGGGCGACCACGAGGGTCAGGCCGCCGCCGGGCGTCGGCTCCGCGCTGATGTGTCCGCCCATCGCCTCGGTGAGGCCCCTGGCGACCGCGAGGCCCAGCCCGAGGCCGCGCCCGTCGCCGCCGGGTGCGTCGCCGTGCCGCTGGAAGGGTTCGAAGATGTGTTCCTGCTCTTCCGGCGGGACGCCCACGCCGTTGTCGGCCACCCGGATCTCGACCCGGTCGGCCACCCGGCTGGCATGCACGGTGACCGGACTGCCCGGCGGCTGGTACCGCAGGGCGTTCTCCGCGATGTTGCCGAGCACCCGGTCGAGCAGGCCCGCGTCCGCCTGCGCGAGACGGGCGTCCGGGTCGATCAGCCAGCAGGCCCGGGACGGCTCGGGCAGCGCGGCGATGGTCGCGGGGATCACCTCGCCCAGGTCGGTCGGCACGACGTGCGCGACCAGCGCGCCGGCCTGCAACCGCGACATGTCGAGCAGGTTGCCCACCAGCGCCTCCAGGCGGTCGGCCGACTCCTCGATGGCGGCCTTGAGCTCCTCCTCGTCCTCCGCCGACCAGGTGACCTCGGTGGAGCGCAGGCTGCCGATCGCGGCCTTGATGCCCGCCAGCGGCGTGCGCAGGTCGTGGGAGACCGCCGACAGCAGGGCTGTCCGGGCCTCGTTGTCGCGGGCGAGCTGGGCGGCCGAGCCGGCCGAGCGCTGCAACTCCTGGCGCTGCAGGATCGCGCCGGCGTGGGTGGCGAAGGCGTCGAACAACCGCCGTTGCCCCGCGGCCAGCCCGGGCGGCTGCAGGACGAGTTCGTGGGTGCCGTCCGCGTCCTCGTGGTCGCCGGTCGCCAGCGGGTCGAAGTCGCCGGCGGACGCGATCACCTCCGCCACACCGATCGCGGGGCGATGGACGATGGCCGCGGCCCGCACGCCGAACATGTCCACCGCGCGCGCCAGCAGCAGCGGCAGCTGGTCGGTGGCGCCCAGCAGGGAGTGGGACAGCTCCACCAGCGCGTCCGACTCCCGTTGCGCCGCCCTGGCCTCCTGCGTGCGGCGGGCGTTCAGGTGGACGATCAGGGCCACGATCACGCCGACCAGGACGAACACGATCAGGGCGAGGGTGTTCTCCGGATCGGCGACGGTGAGCGTGCCCATCGGATGGACGAAGAACCAGTTCAGCAGCAGGGACGAGAGCACCGCGGCCACGACGGCGGGGATCACTCCGCCGATCGCCGCCACCACGACCGTGACCAGCAGGAAGATCGGGATGTCCAGCGGCAGGTCGGAGGTGAACGGGTCGGCCAGCAGGATCGCGGCCAGCGCCGGCGGCAGCACGACCGCCGCGCCGAGCCCGCCCAGCACCCGCCGGCGCGGCAGGCCGAGGTGCCGGCGGTGGCCGAACCCCCGTCCCGCCCGCCGGTGGGTGACGACGTGCACGTCGATGTCCCCGGCGTCGGCGATGATCCGTTCCGCCAGGCTGTGGGTGAAGCCGCGCCGCCACGGCGGCAGCCCGGACGCACCGACCAGGATCTGGGTGGCATTGACGCCGCGGGCGAACGCCAGCACCGCCTCGGCGGCGTCGTCGCCGGTCACGGTGTGGAACTCCCCACCCAGTTCGTCGGTGAGCCGGCGGAGTTCGGCGACCTGGCTCAGCGGTGCGGTGGTCAGTCCGTCGGTGCGGGAGACGTAGACGGCGAGCAGCAGTCCGCCGGCGAGCCGGGAGGCGATCCGGGCGCCGCGCCGCAGCAGGGTCTCACCGTCCGGTCCGCCGGAGAGGGCGACGACCACCCGCTCCCGGGTCGGCCAGCTCTGGGTGATGCCGTGCTCGGCCCGGTAGCCCTCCAACCCGGCGTCCACCTTGTCGGCCAGCCAGAGCAGCGCCAGTTCGCGGAGCGCGGCCAGGTTGCCCACCCGGAAGTAGTTGGCCAGCGCCGCGTCGACCTTCTCCGGGCGGTAGACGTTGCCGTGCGCCATCCGGCGCCGCAGCGCCTCCGGGGACATGTCGACCAGGTCGATCTGGTCGGCGGCCCGCACGACCTCGTCCGGCACGGTCTCGCGCTGGACGATGCCGGTGATCGAGGTGACCGCGTCGTTCAGCGACTCCAGGTGCTGGATGTTCACCGTGGAGATCACGTCGATGCCGGCGTCCAGCAGCTCGTGGATGTCCTGCCAGCGCTTCTCGTTGCGCGAGCCGGGGGCGTTGGTGTGGGCGAGCTCGTCGACGAGCGCCACCCTCGGCCGGCGCGCCAGCACCGCGTCCAGGTCCAGTTCCTCGATCACCGCGCCCCGGTACTCCACCCGGCGGCGGGGGACGCACTCCAGCCCCTCCAGCAGTGCCGCGGTGTGGCCGCGTCCGTGGGTCTCGCACAGGCCCACCACCACGTCGGTGCCCCGGTCGGCCCTGCGGTGGCCCTCGTCGAGCATGGCGACGGTCTTGCCCACCCCGGGGGCAGCCCCCAGGTAGATCCGCAACCGGCCGCGACCCATGGCTACATTCTCACCGCTCTCGCCGCCCGGACAGCGCAAGGTTGAGCCGGGTGACGTTCACGCCGTCCTGGCCGAGGTAGCCCAGCGGCGCATGCTCGGTGGCCGCGTCGATCAGCGCCTCCAGGTCGACGGCCGGGACACCGCGCGCTGCCGCCACCCGCGGTACCTGCCAGCGCGCGTAGGCGAGCGAGATGTGCGGATCGAGTCCCGACGCCGACGCGGTCAGCGCGTCCTCGTGCACCGGGCCCACGGCGTCCGGGTTGTCCCGCTCCAGCGCGGCCCTGCGCTCCTGCCGGGCCTGCTGCTGGTCGGCCGAGGCCGGGGACAGGTTCGTCCCGCCGGAGGTCTCCCCGGAGTAGTCGGACGCCGACGGCCGCGGCTGGAACCACTCCGGGCCGGTGAAGGCCTGGCCCAGCAGGGCCGAGCCGGCCACCCGTCCGTCCGCGGCGGTGACCAGCGAGCCGTCGGCCTGGGCCGGGAACGCCCGGGCGGCGAGGGTGATCGCCGCCGGGTAGGCCAGGCCGAGGAGCACGGTCATCACCAGCAGCATCCGGAGGCCGGCGAGGAGTTGGCGGAGCACGATCATGCGATCACCCCAGTCCCGGGACGAGTGCGACCAGCAGGTCGACCAGCTTGATGCCGACGAACGGCGCGACGATCCCGCCGAGGCCGTAGATCAGCAGGTTGCGGTTCAGCATCGCCGAGGCGCTCATCGGGCGGTACCTCACGCCGCGCAGGGCCAGCGGCACCAGCGCGAGGATGACCAGCGCGTTGAAGATCACCGCGGACAGCATGGCGGACGCGGGGGAGTGCAGCCGCATCACATTGAGCGCCTGCAGCCCCGGGTACACGGAGACGAACATCGCCGGGATGATCGCGAAATACTTGGCGACGTCGTTGGCGATCGAGAACGTGGTGAGGGCGCCGCGGGTGATCAGCAGCTGCTTGCCGATCGCCACGATGTCGATGAGCTTGGTCGGGTCGGAGTCGAGGTCGACCATGTTGCCGGCCTCCTTGGCCGCGGACGTGCCGGTGTTCATCGCGACCCCGACGTCGGCCTGGGCGAGGGCGGGGGCGTCGTTGGTGCCGTCCCCGGTCATCGCGACCAGCCGGCCGCCGGACTGCTCGTCGCGGATCAGCGCCATCTTGTCCTCCGGGGTCGCCTCGGCGAGGAAGTCGTCGACGCCCGCCTCCGCGGCGATCGCCTGCGCGGTGAGCTGGTTGTCGCCGGTGATCATCACGGTGCGGATGCCCATCGCCCGCAGCTGCGCGAACCGCTCGGTCATGCCGGGCTTCACCACGTCCTTCAGCTGGACGACCCCGAGCGTGGCCGGGGTCCCGCCGGGGGTGCGGGCGGCCACGACCAGCGGGGTGGCGCCGAGGGAGGAGATGCGCTCGACGATGGCCTCCAGGTCGGCCGGCTGCCGGCCGCCCTCCGCCGCGACCCAGGCGGCGATCGCCGAGCCGGCGCCCTTGCGCACCTGGGTGCCGTCGGCCAGGTCCATCCCGGACATCCGGGTCTGTGCGGTGAACGGCACCGAGGTGGCGCCGGCGCGGATCAGCGCCGCCTCGTCCGGCACGTCCCCGGCGATGCCCTCCGCCACGGCGAAGTCGAGGATGGAGCGGCCCTCTGGCGTCAGGTCGGCCAGCGACGCGGTGCGGGCGGCGGCGACGAGGTCGGTGCGCGGGACGCCGTCGACGGGGAACACGTCGGTGGCGCGCCGGTTGCCGTAGGTGATCGTCCCGGTCTTGTCGAGCAGCAGGGTGTTCACGTCCCCGGCGGCCTCCACCGCCCGTCCCGACATGGCCAGGACGTTGTGCTGCACGAGCCGGTCCATGCCGGCGATGCCGATGGCCGACAGCAGCGCCCCGATCGTCGTCGGGATCAGGCAGACCAGCAGGGCAACCAGCACGACGAGCGAGAGCCGTCCGCCGGAGTGGATCGCCTGCGGCTGCAGGGCCGACACCGCGAGCAGGAAGATGATCGTCAGGGTGACCAGCAGGATGCCGAGGGCGATCTCGTTCGGGGTCTTCTGCCGGGCCGCGCCCTCGACCAGGGCGATCATCCGGTCGATGAAGGTCTCGCCCGGCCTCGCCGTGATCTTCACGACGATCCGGTCGCTGAGCACGGTGGTGCCACCGGTGACCGCGCACCGGTCGCCGCCGGCCTCCCGGATCACCGGGGCGGACTCGCCGGTGATGGCGGACTCGTCGACCGTGGCCACCCCCTCGACGATGTCGCCGTCGCCCGGGATGACCTGCCCGGCCTCGACCACGACCCGGTCGCCGACCCTCAGCTCGGTGCCGGCCACCTGCTCCTCGCCGGCAGCGGTGAGCCGGCGGGCCATGGTCCGGGTGCGGGTCCGGCGCAGCGTGTCCGCCTGCGCCTTGCCGCGGCCCTCGGCGATCGCCTCGGCGAGGTTGGCGAACACGATCGTCGCCCACAGCCAGACGGTGACCGAGACGGCGAACACCGACGGGCTCAGGATCGACAGCACGGTGGTGAGCACCGAGCCCACCCAGACCACGAAGATCACCGGGCTGCGGACGACGTGCCGCGGGTCGAGCTTGACCAGCGCCTGCGGCAGCGACCGCCAGGCGGTGACGGCCAGGGACGGATGGGCCGGACGGGGATGCCTGCTCATGGGAGTGCCTCCGCGATCGCACCGAGGGCAAGGGACGGGAAGTAGGTGAGACCCGCGAGGATCAGGATGATCACCACGAGGAACCCGGCGAAGCCCGGGGTATGGGTGGGCATCGTGCCGGCGGTGACGGGCCGCCGTCCCTGCCGGGCGACGCTGCCGGCCAGGGCCAGCACGGCCACGATCGGGACGAACCGGCCCAGCAGCATGCAGGTGGCCAGGGCGAGGTTGAGGAACGGCTGGTCGGCGGCGAGCCCGGCGAACGCCGAACCGTTGTTGTTGGCCGCCGAGGTGAAGGCGTACAGCATCTCCGAGAGGCCGTGGGGACCGCCGGTGGACAGCGCGTCCCGCGATGCCGGCACGACCAGGGCGAGCCCGGTGCCGAGCAGCACGAGGCTGGGCGTGACCAGCATGGCGAGCGCCGCCAGGGTGATCTCGCGGCGGCCGATCGACTTGCCCAGCAGTTCCGGCGTCCGGCCGACCATCAGGCCGGCGATGAACACGGTCAGGACCACCATCACCAGCATCGAGTACAACCCGGTGCCCACCCCGCCGGGCGAGAGCTCGCCCAGCATCATGTTCAGCAGGGCCAGGCCGCCACCCGCGGGCTGCAGCGACTCGTGCATGGCGTTCACCGCTCCGGTGGACGTGCTGGTGGTCGCGGAGGCGAACACCGCCGACCACACGGTGCCGAAGCGCTGCTCTTTGCCCTCCAGGCTGCCGCCGGCGCCCTCCACCCAGGCCAGCAGCGCCATCGCGCCCAGACCGAGCACCGCCATCGCACCCGCGACGGCCCGTCCCTGACGCCGGTCGCCGACCATCAGGCCGTAGGTGCGGGGCAGCGCCGACGCGATCGCCAGCATGAGCACGATCTCCAGCAGGTTCGTCCAGCCGTTGGGGTTCTCGAAGGGGTGCGCGGAGTTGGCGTTGAAGAAGCCGCCGCCGTTGGTGCCCAGCTCCTTGATCGCCTCCTGGGACGCCACCGGGCCGCCCTGCAGCACCTGCTGCCCGCCACCGACCGTGGTGATCGTGGCCGGCTCGTTGAGGTTCTGCACCACGCCGCCGATCACCAGCAGGACGGCGGCGACGGCGGCGATCGGCAGCAGGATCCGCAGCGTCCCGCGGGTCAGGTCCACCCAGAAGTTGCCGAGCCGGTCGACCCGCTCGCGGGCGAACCCGCGGACCACCGCGATCGCGACGGCCAGCCCCACGGCGGCGGAGAGGAAGTTCTGCACAGCCAGCCCGGCCGCCTGCACCAGGTAGCCGGTGCCCGCTTCGCCGGCGTAGGACTGCCAGTTGGTGTTGGTGACGAAGGAGACGGCGGTGTTCAGCGCGGTGTCCGGGTTCATCGACCGCCCCAGCGACCAGGGCAGCGACCCCTGGCCCAGGATCAGCAGCCACAGCGCCGTGATCGAGACCGCCGAGAAGGCCAGGACGGATGCCGCGTACACCGGCCACCGCTGCTCGGTGTCGGCGTCGACCCCGACGAGCCGGTAGACGGCGCGCTCTAGGCGAGTGTGGTGGGGTGAGGTGAACACCCGGTGGATCCAGCTGCCCAGCGGGACGTGGATCGCCACCAGGATCGCGACGAGGGTGAGCAGGGACAGCCACCCGGCGAGCGTGGTGTCCATCGCTCAGAACCGTTCCGGGCGGGCGAGGGCGTAGCCCAGGTACACCAGCAGGGCGAGGCCGATCAGCGCGGCAACGAGGTCTTCGGGCACCTGACGATCGTGAACCCGGCGCCCGGCCCGTGGACCGGCCCTGATGCCTTCCTGACCGATCTTGACGAATCCCTGACGGTCACGCGGGCGCCACGCTCCTACGCTCCCGCCATGGCGATACAACGACTGTTGTGGGTCGACCGGGCCACGGGCACGGTGACCCGGCGCGCGGATTCGGAGCTGGCCGGCCTGCGTGCCGATCCGTCCGGCTGGCTGTGGCTGGACGTCCCCGAGCCGGACGAGGCGACCGCCGCCCTGCTCGCCGAGGTCTTCGGCGCGCACCCGGCGGCGATCGCCGACGTGGTCGAGCGCAACCATGTCCCCCGGTTGCACGTGTACGGCCGGACCCTGTTCCTGGTGCTGCATCGGCCCGAAGTGGGGGAGGGCGGCCACGTCCACTACCTCGAACTCGACCAGCTCATCGGCCCGGACTACCTGGTCACCACCCACGGGCCGCGGAACCTCGCGGTGCCGCTGGAACGGCTGCTGGAGGAGACCGACGAACTGGCCGACCGGATGCTGTCGGGGCGGTTCGTGCCGGCAGACCCGTGGGCGGCCTCGCACCGGATCGTCTCGGCCCTGGCGATCACGCAGGAACGGTTCGTGAACCGGCTCGCCCGCGAGGTGGGCGAACTGGAGAAGCAGGTCATCGCGCACAGCGGGGACTCCGACCCGCAGCACTTCCTTGAGGACCTGTTCCGCACCCGGCACGCGCTGCTGACCGTGCGCACGATGACCACCCAGTCCGCCGAGATCTACGGGCGCGCGATCCGGCTGCTCGGCGAGGACCAGGCCGTCGGCAGGGTGCTGGGCGACAACAAGGACGCCTACGACCGGCTCAGCCGGATCACGTCCAGTCAGCTCGACTTCCTCGCCGGCATCACCGAGTACTACCGCGCCCGCACCGACACCAAGATGACCATCGCCGCCGAACGGCTGGCGGTGATCGCGGCGATCACCCTGCCGGTGACCGCGATCAGCTCGGTGATGGGCATGAACGTGATCGTCAGCGAGTCCACCAACTGGTTCTGGCTGGCCGTCCTCCTGGCCGTGATGCTGGCGCTGTCCCTCGTTCTGCTGCGCTGGGCCAAGCGCCAGGGCTGGTGGTGAGGAGATGAACGGAAAGGGACCCGTCCCCTTTCCGTTCACGCAGGCTGAACAGAAAGGGGACGGGTCCCTTTCCGTTCACGTACGCAGGATCGCGACCAGGTCGGGGGACGGACGGGAGCGCTGCGCGGCGGCCTCGACCCAGGCGGGGAACTGGTCGAGCCAGCCGAGCAGCGCGACGGCGGCCTCGCGGTGCCCCGGTTGCAGCCGGGGGACGGCCGGACGCCAGGCGGCGGCCATCTCCTGCGCGTGGGCCAGCGGTGCCCAGCCGGCGGCGAGGCCGGGGCAGGGCAGCATCGCGATGCCGAGATCGGACCTCAACAGGCTGCGCAGCCCGTAGCGGGCGGGCACGTCCGAGCAGGCGAGGTCGAAGTCGAAGTCGTTCAGCTGGGTCTCGGTGACCTCACGGCCGACCGAACCCCAGGCCAGCACGTCGAGCCAGGCCTCCAGCAGCGTCCAGCACGCGGTCAACCGGTGGGGGGCGACGTACCGTCCGGCCAGCAGCGTGTCGACGTCGGAGCCGCTCGGCACGCCCGGACGGACGACCGGTGCGTCCGGTGGCCGGCGCAGCACCGGCCCGAGCTTGCCCAGCAGTCCGGGGGCGGCCGGAGCCGTCGTGGCGAACCGCTCGGCGGCCAGGCCGCGGAGGGCTCGCGCGGTGTCCTCCGTCGCGCGGAAGATGTCGCGGACCTCGTCGATGGAGATCGCGTAGAGCCGCACCGATCCCATGTCACAACGCTAGTCGTCCCGGCATAGATTGGGGCCGTGAACCCGCGATCCCGACGCCTGATCGTGACCGGGGCACTCGTGCTCCTGCTCATTCTGGTGGCGCTGGGCACCCTGCTCGGGGCGGGCGGGTAGAGTCCGCGCCATGATCGTGGCGGTGCGTCGGGCCCTCGCCGGGCTGCTCCTCGGGCTGGTGGTCTCGTTCGGCGTCGCGGGCATCGCCGCAGCCGCCTCCCCGAGCGCCGGTCCCACGGCTTCCGCCACCGCCTCCGCGAGCGCCTCCGCCACAACCGGTGCAGACACCGCCGGCTCGGCCGACACCCCCGACGTCGCTCCGGACAACTCCCGCCAGCTCATCGCCATCGGCGCCGCCGGCGTCGTCGCCCTGATCACCGCAGCGGTGGTCTTCCTGCGCCGTCGCTGACGCTGGGTCTCGGCTGGTCGCTCGGGTTCGCTGGCTGGCGGGTCTCGACAGGCTCGACCAGCGATGTGGTGGGCGGTGGTCGAGCCTGTCGAGACCGCGGACGCGATCGAATCGGCTCAGGCCAGCTCGTTCAGTTCGATCGACACCTGCCGGAACACCGCGGGGAACTCCCGCAACACCCCGGCGTTGGGGTCGCGGACGGCGAACGTGCCCAGCCGCGGCAGTCCGGGAGCGGCCAGGCGCTCCAGCCCGGGTCGGGCCAGCACCGCGTCCACGGCGGCCCGGTCGCCGCCGGTGGCGAGGGCGTCCAGCCGGTCCACCTCGGGCAGCAGCACGGACGCGACGTCCGCGGCGGCGGCATCGAAGGACCGTCCGGTCTGGTTCTCCCGCCGCCGGGCGTAGCGCTGCTGTGACCAGCCGCCGGCCTTCGTCCGTCCCTGCACGTAGTGGCTGCCGTGGCGTCCGGCGAGCATGGTGTCGCCGTCGAACACCCCGACGGCGTGGGCCTGGCGCCGGACGATCAGCGCGCCGACCAGCCGCGGCCGGGTGACGGCGTCCACGACGGCCACCAGGGGGTCCGCCGAGTCCGGCAGCGGGCCCCAGTCGAGCCGGATGGCCGCCGTCGCGCCGTCCGGGGATCGCAGCACCAGACGGTCAGGAGCGGGTTCGGTCAGCGGTCGGCCGTGCCGCGCCGCGAAGCCGTCCAGCCAGCCGGAGAGGCGGCGCGGAGGCACGCTCACCGTTCTCGGCCCCGGCTGCGTCTCCACAGCTATAGTCTGGCAACGACGCGCAAAGGGAGAGCATGAGCGACCTCATCGACACGACCGAGATGTACTTGCGGACCATCTACGAGCTCGGTGAAGAAGGTGTGCCGCCGCTGCGCGCCCGGATCGCGGAACGGCTCAGGCAGAGCGGTCCGACGGTGTCGCAGACGGTCGCCCGCATGGAGCGGGACGGGCTGGTCACCGTCCACCCCGACCGGCACCTGGTGCTGAGCCCCAAGGGTCTCGAACTGGCCACCCGGGTGATGCGGCGGCACCGGCTCGCCGAGCGGCTGCTGACCGACGTGATCGGGCTCGACTGGCACCTCGTGCACGAGGAGGCCTGCCGCTGGGAGCACGTGATCTCCACCGACGTGGAGCGCCGGCTGGTGGCGATCCTCGACCATCCCGTGAAGTCCCCCTACGGCAACCCGATCCCCGCCCTGGAGGAACTGGACGTCGAGCCGGCGGCCGAGGGGTTCCTCGACGGCACCGAGCTGCTGTCCCTCCGCCTGGCCGACGGCCAGCCCCACGAGATCGTGGTGCTGCGGATGAGCGAACACCTCCAGAACGACCCCAGCATGCTCGCCCAGATCCAGGCCGCCGGCGCGCTGCCCGGCGTCCCGGTGCGGGCCGCGATGGTCGGACGCAGCCTCCTGCTCGGCGACGGCGACGCCGAACGGGTGCTGCCGGGCGCGACGGCCGAGCACATGTTCGTCGCGCTCGACTGAGGGAATAGCAGACCGGCCCACGGACGTTGCAGACCCTGTAGCCCCCAACGTCTTCCGGAGGAATCAGCCCATGGCCACCATCGCCCTCACCGAAGCCGAGTTCGGTGAGACCATCACGAACAACGGCATCGTCTTCGTCGACTTCTGGGCGGCGTGGTGCGGGCCCTGCCGGATGTTCGGCCCGGTCTTCGAGGCCCTCTCCGAGACGCACCCGGACGCGGTGTTCGCGAAGGTCGACACCGATGCCGAGCGCGGCCTCGCCGGCGGTCTGGGCATCTCCTCGATCCCCACGCTGATGGCGTTCCGCGACGGCTACCTCGTCTACCGCGAGGCCGGCGCCCTGAACAAGAGTCAGTTCAGCCAGTTGGTCGACCAGGTCAAGGCCCTCGACATGGAGAAGCTCAAGGCCGAAGCCGCCGCGGCGACGCAGAACTGAGCGAATCGGGTGTGTCGTGTCCCCCTTTGGGGTGACACGGCGCAGAAACCCGACCTATACTCGATGCAGGTTCCTGCCCCATCCCCCCGGGCAGGAACCACCTATGTCTCCAGGGTTCCCGAACCCTTCGTCAGGCTCAGGGAGCACGTGGTGGTCAGGGAAGCAGTGGGCAGGGACTGCATGTCGGCTGAGCCTGACGAGGCCCCCGCAGAACGCGGTCCCTAGCCTCCGATGCCGGACGCGATGATGCCCGTGACCACCACCGAGGTGATCGTCACGGTGGAGAAGCCGGCGACGATCATCTTCGGCAGGATCGATCCCTCGATCGCCGCGACCTCCTCCGGCGTCTCGCCGGCGCCCCTGGCAGCCTCCTGCGAGAGGATCATCGTTCCGGGGAAGCCGTACAACGCGGTCAGGCCGATCGCGATCGACATCGGCACGCTGTAGCCGAGCAGCTTGCCGACGCCCGCGGAGAACGCGGCGATCCCGATCAGGCCGAAGACGAATACCAGCAGGAGCGGCCAGGCCAGCGCCAGCAGGTCGGACGGACGGAGCGTCGCCAGCGGCCCGAACACCATGATCAGGATGGCCAGCATCATCAGCCCGTACGCGTCGATCCCCGACAGCACGGACGGCTTGAACACCCCGGTCGCCCGCAGCGTGATGCCGAAGATCAGCGCGACCACGAAGGTGTTCAGCACGCCGTTGGTCAGGTTGTTGATCCCGATGCTGATCAGCACGACCACGCCGACGCTGAACAGCGTGCCGGGCGTCGTGCGCAGGAAGGCCGGCAGCATGCCCTCCGACGCCTGCGCCGACTCCGCGGCGACCGGCGCCTCCAGGCGGCCCGCGCGGTACTCGTCCTTGAGCCGGGCCGCCTCGGAGCGCAGGATGACCGAGGTCAGCGGGAAGCCGATCAGGCCCTGCAGCGCGGCGATCAGCACCGGGAAGGCGGCGACGGTGGTCAGGCCGACGCCGAGGGCGGCCTCCTGCACCATCAGCACCGAGATGGTGCCGCCGCTGAGTGCGCCGATGCCGGCGATCATGAAGTCGCGGCCGGTGGCGACGATCTCGCCGTAGTCGTTGACGCGCGGTGTGCCGGAGCCGAAGATCAGCGTGGCCACCACCAGCAGCACGCCGATGCCGACCACCGTGGCGATGCCGATCAGCAGGGTCTTCCACTGCTTCTTGAAGTCGTCGATGCTGATCACCGTGCCGAGGTGGACGATGATGAAGCCCACGACCACGCCCGCCAGGCCCAGCAGCGAGGACGCGGTCAGCAGGTCGGGCGGGAACAATCCGGTCATGAACCCGATCAGGAAGATGATCGAGGCCACGAACAGGCTCGACAGCAGCGATTTCGTCTTCTTGGCCACCCAGTCGCTGATCGTCCAGACCAGCATCACGACCACGAACGCGACCACTGGATTCATGTTTCTGCCCCCCACTTCCCGGCTGACCTGCGCACCATGATGCCTACTCGGCGTCCGGCAGGGGTGCGTCGACATCCGGCTGAGCGTGAATTGGCGTGGCGGAGTCGTCCTTGCCGGGGTGGAAGCGGGAGAGCAGCACCACGCCGGACAGGGCGACCGCGGCGAACAGCAGCATCAGCACGGCGGCGCTCGCGGTGATGTTCACCCCCTCGCCGAGGACGGCGATGCCGTAGGCGACGCCGGCGACCGGGCCGGCGGCGTTGAGCGTTCCGACCACGATCTCGGCCGGCCCGGACGCGTAGCCCTGCTGGATCCACATGCCGGCGAGCACCATGCCGACGAGGATCGAGGCGACGAGGAACCAGAATGTCGGCGAGCCGAGCCAGGGCCGGCTGGTCGTGTAGTGCCCGATCGCCTTCACCACCCCGGACTCCGCGCCGTAGATCACCGCCGCGGCCGCCGACCAGGCGAGGCAGCGCCAGGCCAGCGGGCCGCGCGCGCCGGTGAGGGCGAGTGCCGCCGCCACCGCGAAGCCGGCCAGCGTGCCCCAGACCAGCCAGGGGTCGTTGAGCAGCGGGTACGGCGCGGCGTGGCTGATCGCCACCCAGGCGAACGCGACCGTGCCCGCGACGGTGAGGCCGGCGGCACCCCACATCGCCCGGGTGATCGGACGGGCGTGCACGCAGGCGGCCAGCAGGATCGTCCACGGCACCGCCAGCACGCCGAGCGGCTGCACCACCGTGACCGGGGCCAGCAGCAGCGCGGTCATCTGCAGCACGGCGCCGACGCCGGTCAGTGCGAGCCCGCCCAGCCAGCGGGGATTGCGGATCACCGCGAGCAACTGCTTCCCCGACAGCTTCGCGCCGGCCTGCGGTGCGGCGGCGTCCCCCACGGCGAGGTGCTGGATGACGGACGCGACGGCCAGCGCGACGGACGCGAGCAGCGTCAGCAGGACGGCGAGGGGGATGTTCTGCGTCATGGGTGGTACCTCAGAACTGCCAGATCAGGGGCACCCAGAGCACCGCGACCACCAGGAACCACAGCAGCAGCGGCAGGCCGAGCTTCCAGTAGTCGGTGAACCGGTAGCCGCCGGGTTCCATCACCATCGTGTTGGCCGCGGTCGCGACCGGGGTGAGGAAGGACGCCGCGCCGGAGACGGTCAGGGCCATCATGAACGGCAGCACGGAGGCCTGGAGGTCGGCCGCGAGCACGGTGGCGATCGGGGCCATGATCAGCACCGTCGCCGTGTTGGAGATCAGCTGGCCGAGCACGACGGTCAGGATGCACAGCGCGAGCAGGGCGAGGTACGGCGTGGAGTTGCCGACGACGGCGAGCACCCCCCGCGCGATCAGGTCGGCCGTGCCGGTGCTGATGAACGCCGTCGAGAGCGGGATCATGCCGCCGACCAGCACCACCGTCGTCCAGGAGACCGAGCGGTAGGCCTGCGTCGGCGTGAGCACGCCGGTCAGCACGATCGCGCCGGCCGCGAGGATCCCCGCCACGGCGGGCGGCACCAGGCCGGTGGCGAGCAGCAGGACCATGGCGGCCAGGACGCCGATGGACCGTTTGGCCCCCGCACCGAGCGGGACGGCGCGGCGCAGGCTGGCCGGGTCGTCGACCACGAGCACCTCCGGTCCGGCGGTGTGGGCCTCGAGGTGCTCCCAGGTGCCGCGGAGCAGCAGGGTGTCGCCGGCCTGCAGTTGCTCGTCCGGGCCGATCAGGTCCTCGCCGCCGCGCTGCAGGCCGAGCACGACGAGGTCGCCGCTCGGGGTGGTCATGCCGGGGAACAGGTGGAGTCCGATCAGCTCCGAGCGCGGGGCGACGACGACTTCGGTGATGCCCTTCCGCGTCCCGACCAGCTCGGTGCCCTCGGGGAGCGCGTACTGCTGGCGCAGCACGCGGGCGTGGGTGCTCACGTCCGCCGGCAGGCTCGACGGCGCCCGGTTCGGGAGCAGCCGGTTGCCGAAGAGGGCGATCATCGCGATCGTGCCGACCACGAGCGGCAGGCCCACGAGACCGAACTCGAAGAAGTTGAACGGGCGGGCGCCGGCGTCGGCCGCGGCCTCGCTGACGATGATGTTCACCGGGGTGCCGGTGAGGGCCAGCATCGAGCCGGCGTGCGCCGAGAAGGCCAGCGGCATCAGCATCTGGCTGGGGGCGATGCCCACCCGGATGGCCACGACCACGACGACGGGGATGAGCGCGGCCACCGCGCCGTTGACGCTGATCAGCGCGGTGAGGACCGCGACCAGCAGACAGATCACGACCAGCAGCGGCGTCCGGCGCTTGCCGCCCCTGCTGATCACCTGCTGTCCCGCCCAGGCCGTGACGCCACTCGCGTCCAGCGCCTCGGAGACGATGAACAGCGTCGCGATGAAGATCACGGTCGGGTCGCCGAAGCCCGCGAGCGCCTCGCCCAGAGTGAGGACCCCGGTGGCCCACAGGGCGAGTGCCACGCCGAGGGCGACGATGCCCATCGGCACCCGGTTGGACATGAACGCGATGACCGCGAGCGCCAGGATGGTCAGGACGATCGCCACGGGATCCACGGCGACACCCTAGCCGGGTCGTGCCGTGGAGCGCCGCACCTTTGTCGGTGCCCCGTGGAAGTGGGGTCACGGGGCTCTTGCTCGGGCCGGAAAGCCAGTAGGGTCGCAGTGTCATCGCCGCGACAAGGAGGCCCGTTCGCTATGACCCGTAGTCCGCACAAGTTGATCCCGGCTGAGTTCAGCCCGGTGCCCTCGCTGGACAACACCTGCGAGGTGGTGGCCGTCCAGGACTTCGCCGCAGATCTCGATGCCGTCGCCCTGCTGGTCGCCGCCGGCACGGACCTGACCGCCGTCGTGGGACTGGGCGCGGGCGCCCTGGCCGCGGCCGGCTTCGACGCCGAACCGGGCAGCAGCCTCGTGGTGGCGCAGGACGGGCATCCGCTGGTGCTGGTGGGGATCGGCAAGGCCGACGAGCTGGACGCGGACAAGCTCCGCGACGCCGCTGCCGCCGCCGCCCGCGCGACCGCGAAGAAGGGCGGCCGGATCGGCATCGAGGTGCCGGAGCTGGCGCTCGACGCCCGGACCGTGGGGCAAGTGCTCGCCGAGGGCGCCCGGCTGGCCCGCTACCGCTACGCGGTGCTGAAGGCCGAGCCGAAGGAGGTGCCGCTGACGCTGCTGCAGCTGAAGGTGGCCGGCGCGGACGCCGCCGAGGTGACGGCGGGCATCGAGATGGCCGCGGTGACCGTCCGGGCGGCGGCGATCGCCCGTGACCTGGCGAACACCCCGCCGGGACACCTCACCGCCACCGATCTGGCCGAGGTGGCGGCCGAGCTCGGCGCGGAGTTCGGGTTCGAGGTGGAGGCCTACGACAGGGCGCAGCTGATCGAGATGGGCTGCGGCGGCATCCTCGGGGTGAACGCCGGCAGCGCGGAGGAGCCGCGGCTGGTGGTGCTGACCTACACGCCGGACGGCGATCCGTCCGGGCACCTGGGCCTGGTCGGCAAGGGCATCATGTACGACTCCGGCGGCATCAGCCTGAAGCCGTCCGACCCCATGCACCTGCTGATGAAGATGGACATGGGCGGGGCCGCGGCGGTGCTGGCCGCGTTCACCGCGCTGCGCGACCTCGGCACGACTGCCGCCGTGTCGGGGTGGCTGTGCTGCACGGACAACATGCCGTCCGGTTCGGCGTACAAGCTCGGCGACGTGCTCATCGCGCGCAACGGCAAGACCGTCGAGATCAAGAACACCGACGCCGAGGGCCGGATCGCGATGATGGACGGGCTCTCGCTCGCTGTCGAGGCCGGCGTGGACGCGATCGTCGACATCGCCACTCTCACCGGCGCGGCGTTGATGGCGCTCGGCAAGTCGCGCGCCGCCGTCCTCGGCAACGACCAGGCCATGGTGGACCGGGTGCGGGACGCGGCCGAGGCCACCGACGAGCCGGTCTGGCAGCTGCCGCTGGAGCGGAAGTACCGCAAGCAGCTGGACTCCGACGTCGCCGACATCTCCAATCTCGGCGGCCCGCACGCCGGGGCGACGACGGCCGCGCTGTTCCTCGACGAGTTCGTGGCCGGCACGCCGTGGGCGCACATCGACATCGCCGGGACGATGTCCACCGACGCCGACGACTCCTGGCGTTCGGCCGGAGCCACCGGCTACGGCGCCCGTCTGTTGGCGACTCTCGCGTCCGCCTTCACCGCCTGACGTGCCCTCCGCCCCGGCCTGACGCCCACCAGCGCCGTCGCTGGTCCGGGGCATGGTTGCGTATTTACTTATATAAGTGTTCGCGCAAATATGGTGGCGTGCACGCACTGGACATCCTCGGCGACCCGGTCAGGCGCCGGATCCTCGAACTGCTGGCGGACGGTGAGTTGTCCGCCGGCGGCATCGGCGAGGTGGTCCAGGCGGAGTTCGGGATCTCCCAGCCGGGGGTGTCCCAGCATCTGCGTGTGCTGCGCGAGAGCGGGTTCGCCACCGTCCGGGCGGAGGGGACGCGTCGGCTCTACGCCGTCGCTCCCGAGTCGCTGGCGGAGGCGGACGCCTGGCTAGACCGGTTCCGGCGCTACTGGACGCCGCACCTCGACGCCCTGGGCACCGAACTCGCGCGTGGCCGCCGGAAGCGCCGGCTGGCCACCGAATCCGAAACCGGCAAGGAGGAATGACATGGTGGACGTGGACGGCCAGCTGGCAGCGGTGGAGCGGGGACTGGCGACCTCCGGAACCGGAGAGGACGCGCTGCGCACCCAGCGCCTCGTCCAGGAGTACCGGGCGGACCTCGCCGACGTCTGGGAGGCGGTCACGGTCGCCGACCGGGTCCGGCGCTGGTTCCTGCCGCTGAGCGGCGACCTGAGGCTCGGCGGCAGCTATCAGCTCGAGGGCAACGCCGGCGGCCAGATCCTGGAGTGCGAGCCGCCGGACGGTGCGTCCGCGCGGTTCCGGGTCACGTGGGCGTACGGCGGCGGGCCCGACAGCTGGCTGACCGTCCGGCTGACCTCGCTCGACGAGAGCCGCACCCGCCTCGAGCTCGTCCACGAGGCGCGGGTGGCGGACATCCCCGCCGACATGTGGGAGCAGTTCGGCCCGGCAGCCACCGGCATCGGCTGGGACTCGATCCTGCTCGGTCTCGCCCTCTACGCCCATGGCGCCCGGGACGGGGTGTCACCGGAAGAGGCCGCGGCGTGGATGGCGAGCGAGGAGGGGCGCCGGTTCGCGCGCGGCTCGGCGTCCGCGTGGGCGGACGCGCACGTGGCCGACGGCGCCGACCCCGCCGTCGCCGCGCAGGCCGCCGAGGCCACCGCCGCGCTCTACACCCAGCCGCCCGCCGACTGACCGCCGCAGTCGCCGAACTCCGGCCCCTCACCTCCCCGCAAAGTGGACTGAAACCGTCGACATCGGCGTTCTCGGTCCACTCTGCGGGGAGGTTGTCCGGGCGGGGCAGCGTCGCGGTTGCTCAGGCGGGGGCTGCGTCCGGCTGGATCCCGGGCGTCGGGCCGTGGGTCGAGCGCATCAGCGTGACCGCGGCGGCTGCGATCAGCAGCAGGCCGATCCAGTACGGGGCGCCGTGGCTGACGCCGTAGAGCCAGCCGGCGAGCAGGGGAGCGGTCATCTGGACGGCGGAGCCGAGAGAGGTCAGTCCGCCGGCGAGCCAGCCCTGTTCGTCCGCCGCGACGGAGGCCGACATCAGGCCGTCCAGGGCGGCGGTCATGCCACCCTGACCGGCGGCGAGCAGCAGGCCGGCGGTGACCAGCAGCCACGGCGCGGCCAGCAGGGACGCGACGATCGCGAGCCCCAGGCAGCCGACCAGCTGGCCGAGCATGCCGCCGAGCACGACGCCGCGTTCGCCGAAGGTCTTCAGCAGCCAGCCCAGCAGGACGCCCTGGATCAGGATGTCGGTCACCCCGATGCCGGAGAGCACCCAGCCCACCTCGGTCGGTCCCCAGCCGACGGAGTCGAGGGCCACGACGCTGAAGTTGTTGGCGAAGAAGGCGAACGGGATGCTGATCAGGGTGAAGCCCACCAGCAGAGCGCGCAGTTCCTTCCGGCCGAACGCGCTGGAGATGACCTTGAGCGGATGCAGTTCCTCGAGGTTGAGCCGGGTCTTGCGGTTCTCCCTGGCGAGGCTCTCGGGCAGGACGAGCGCGGACAACACCCCGACGAGCACGGCGATCGCGGCGGTGACGAAGACCGGGGCGGAGAGGCTGACCTGCGCGAGCAGGCCGCCGAGCGCGGGGCCGATCATGAACCCGACGCCGCTGAGGGCACCGAGCAGGCCGTAGCGCCTGGCCCGGTCCTCGGGCTCGGTGATGTCGGCGATGTAGGCGAACATCACCGGCATGTCACCGGCGGTGAGGCCGTCGATGATCCGCGAGACCAGCAGCACCCACAGGGCGCCGCCGATGCCGAACATCACAAAGCCCGCCGCGGAGCCGAGGACGCTGATCACGAGGACGGGCTTGCGTCCGAACCGGTCGGAGAACGAGCCGAGGAAGGGCGCGGCGACGAACGCGCACAGGGCGTACACCGACTCGAGGACGCCCACCCACAGCGCCAGTGAGGACTCCGGGACGTACTCGGAGATCACGAACGGCAGGACGGGCAGGACGATGGTCATGCCGATCGTCGCGAGGAAGCTGATCGCGATGATCAGCGGCCAGGCCAGCTTCGGCACCTGGACCGGCTGTGGGGTGGCGGCCTCGGCCGACTCCTGGAACTCATCGAGGTTCATGCTGCTCATGCGTCCTCCTCGGCGAGCATCAGGTAGATCGACTTGCGGGCGGCGCTGACGATGGCCGTCGCCTGCTCGGCCTGCGCGTCGCTGCCGGCGGCTTCGACCTGCGACAGGGCGCTGAGCAGACCCTCGGTCGCCTGCCGCAGCTTGACCCTGGCTCCCTCGGCCTCGGTGAACTGCTTCCACGGCTCGCTCTCGCCGGAGTCGGCGACGGCCCTGCGCCCGTAGTCGGTGATGCTGAACACCCGCTTCGAGCCCTCGTTGCGGCTGCGGATGAGGCCCTGCTCCTGCAGCTGCCGCAGGGTGGGGTAGATGCTGCCCGCACCCGGACGCCACAGGCCCCCGCTGCGGTCAGCCAGCTCCTGGATGATCTGGTAGCCGTGCATGTCCTGCTCCGCGAGGAGCGCGAGGACCGCGGCCTGCACGTCCCCGCGCCGGACGCGGGCCTGGCCCCGTCCGCCGAAGCCACCGCCCCAGCCGGGACCGGGACGGCCGCCGCGCCGGGGATCCATGCCTCGGCTGAACCTCGGATCGGTGACGTCGCTCATGTCGAACCTTCTTTCACGTATCGTTACCGATCACGATATATCGGTAACTATCGCATGTCCAGCTCTGAGAATCGGCCCCCTGTCATCCCGGCGAACGCCGGGATCCCTGCACCGCTCTGGCAACCCGGCCGCCGGGGATCCCGGGTCGAGCCCGGGATGACGGCGATGCCCTTGCCGGGGGTCCCGGGTCGAGCCCGGGACGACCCCCCTTGTCATCCCGGCGAACGCCGGGATCCCTGCACCGGCCTGGCGACTGTCGGCCGTGGCGAGAAGTCAGCGGGACGCCCGGAGGAGGGCGTCCAGCCGGGCCATGAGTTGCGAGTCCCGGCTCCTGCCAGGGGCCGGTGTGGGATAGCGGCGGAGCACGTCGATCAGAGTGGGGGTCGCGCGTCCCCGGGCCTCCTCGATCGCGGCGGAACTCGCACGGGTGTCGCCGCCGGCCTCCAGTTCGGCGATGTGGGCGACGCTGGCGGCGGCACGCAGGATATGTCCCACCTGCCCGGCCTGGGCGAGCGGGTGCAGGTAGGCCGCGGACGCGGCGTCCCCAGCGCAGCGCGCGGCCAGCTTCGCGACCTCGGTGGCTGAATCCCTGGCCGCGCGGTGGGCATCGAGCGAGGTGACCCGCTGCCGTCTGCTTCGGTTGGCGCCGTTGACGAACTCCCAGGCCGCGTCGATGGCGGCGCGTGGCCGAGGGTCGTCGGGATGGATGTCCTCGAAGAGCGGCAGTACCTGCGCAGCGCTCTCGGCCACGAAGCGGGCGACGGTCCGCAGCTCGTCCATGGTCAGCTCGAAGTCACCGGACGCGCGTGGCACGCAGGCCATCCTCGCACGTCCGCGACTCCACGGCTGGCGTACTCCCGCACGCAGGCCCTACCATTTGGTCAAACGATTTAGCTGGAGCTCTGCGAGGAGTGGCACATGGACGTGAGCTTCCCCGACGTGGCCGACCTGGCCGCCGTCCCCACCGGGGACATGCCAGGCGACAAGGTCCAGATCACCGAGAGCCACGTCGCCAAGGCCAGGATCGTCTTCCCCGAGCTCTGGCGACTCCTCGAACCCCTGCTGGCCGACGGCGGCCGGGCGGTGGTCGCGGTCTGCGGCGGCTCCGGCGTGGGCAAGTCCGAGACCGGCTCGCTGCTGGCGTACGGACTGAACGCGCACGGCGTGGGTGCGTACGTGCTCTCTGGCGACAACTACCCGCGCCGGATCCCGTCCGCCAACGATGCCGAGCGGCTGCGCACCTACCGCGTGGGCGGGGTGCAGGGCCTGGTGGCCGCCGGCGCCTACACCGGGCAGGTGCGTGCCGAGCTGGCCGAGCTGCAGGCCGCCGACCGGGACGCCGCGCCGGCCGAGGCGGCCGCCCACCCGTGGCTCGCCACCTACCAGAAGGCCGCCCGGAAGGCGCTCGCCGGCTACCTCGGCAGCCCGGCCGAGACCGACTTCGACGAGGTGAACCGCATCCTGGCCGCCTTTCGCGCCGGCGCGCCGGAGCTCACCCTCAAGCGGATGGGACGCACCCCGGACGAGCTCTGGTACGAGGCCGTGGACGTCCGCGACGTCCGCGTCCTCGTCGTGGAGTGGACGCACGGCAACTCCGACCATCTCGTCGGCGTGGACGTCCCGATCCTGCTGAACAGCACCCCCGAGGAGACGCTCGCCCACCGCAGGTCCCGCAGCCGGGACGGCGCGGTCGACAGCCCGTTCACCACGGCCGTCCTCGAGCTCGAGCAGGCGAAGCTGCATGCCCAGGCGCCCAAGGCGAAGCTGATCGTCGCCAAGTCCGGCGAACTGCTCGACTACGACGGCTACCTGAGGGCGATGGGTGCCGACCTGCCGGGGTACGGGCCGATGCTGAACGTTTACCCCGACAGCATCGGCGGCACGCTGGCCGGGCTGGTCGCTTTCGTCCGGCGCCCCGAACTCACGGACGCGTTCCGCTCCGCCTATCTCCTGCCCAGCGTGTTCAACACCGACCTCGACCGCGGCTTCTCGGTGATCGACTACGAGTTGTCCGAGCAGTTCGCGACCCGCGCCGACCTGGACGCCCTCGCCGACGCCGGGATCGAGGCGAAGTTCGACTTCATCCTCAATCACGCCTCGGTGCTGTCGCCGCAGTTCCAGGACATCCTGGTCAACGGCGAGCGCTCGGCCTATGCCGACTTCTTCATCGACTGGAACGCCTTCTGGGCCGGGCACGGCACGATGACCGACGAGGGATACGTCCAGCCCGATGCCGAGCTGATCACCGACATGTTCTTCCGCAAGCCGGGGCTGCCGATCCTGATGGTGCGACTGCCGGACGGGCGCGAGGTGCCCTACTGGAACACCTTCTACCAGGAGGTCCGCTACACCGCGCCGGACACCCAGCACCTGATGAAGGCCACCGGTCTGCAGTACGGACGGGCGGAGGTCCTCGCCGGCCGGCTCGCGGCGGCGCTCGCGTCCGGTGGGCGTCCGGGGGAGGCCGACTTCACTGGCTTCGAGCAGGTGCGGGACGCGGTCGTCGACCTCGTGGAGGCGAACCGGACCTACCTCGGCCAGATGGACCTGAACATCAACTCGCCGCTGGTCTGGGACTTCTACGCGGACACCCTCGACAAGCTCGCCGGCTACGGCGCACAGATCGTCCGGCTGGACGCCTTCGCCTACGCGCCGAAGGAACCGGGGGCGAAGAACTTCCTCAACGACCCGGGGACGTGGGAGCTGCTGGCCAGGGTGAAGCGGCTCGCCGATCGCCGCGGCCTGCTGCTGCTGCCCGAGATCCACTCCACGTACGCCGAGGGGATCCACGAGGTGATCGCCTCGAAGGGCTTCCTGACCTACGACTTCTTCCTGCCCGGACTGCTGATCGACGCGTTCGAGAGCCGGGATGCGTCCACGCTGAAGCGGTGGATCGGGGAGCTGCTGGCCAAGGGCATCCGGACGGTGAACATGCTGGGCTGCCACGACGGCATCCCGCTGCTCGACCTGAAGGGCCTGCTGGACGAGGAGCGCATCCAGGCGCTGATCGCCACGATCGTCGGCCGTGGCGGCTACGTGAAGGATCTGCACGGCGCGAAGAACATGTACTACCAGGTCAACGCGACGTACTACAGCGCGCTGGGGGAGAGCGACGCCCGGCTGCTGCTGGCCCGGGCCGTGCAGCTGTTCATGCCCGGCAAGCCGCAGGTCTGGTACCTCGATCTGCTCGCTGGGGCGAACGACCACGACGCGGTCGCGAAGGCCGGACCCGGCGGTCACAAGGAGATCAACCGCACCAACCTCTCCGCCGAGGACGCGGCGTCCCGGCTGGCGTGGCCCGTGGTGGCCCGCCAGCTCGAGCTGCTGCGCTTCCGCAGCACCTTCGGCGCCTTCGGCTGGGACGCCGCCTGCGAGATCGCCGACACCGAGTCGGGCCGGCTGCTGATCACCTGGCGCAAGGACGGACTGTCCGCCACCCTCGACGCCGACCTCGCCGCCGAGACCTTCACGATCACCGCCACCGACGCCAACGGCGCCACCCGCACGATCTGACCAGGTCGAGCACGTCTCGACAAGCTCGACGAGCGATTTCGAGGAAGGAGCGAGCGGCCAAACCGGTCCCTGAGGAGCGAGCGCCCGCGTTGGGCGCCGCCCTGTCGTCGTCCCTTCCCCGTCATTCCGGGCTTGACCCGGGATCCCCGGTGGTTGCGTCGTCACGCCGGTGCGGGGATCCCGGCGTGCGCCGGGATGACGGGTGGGTCCCTGAGGAGCGAGCGCCAGTCTTCCCAATCGGTCCCTGAGGAGCGAGCGCCAGTCTTCCCAATCGGTCCCTGAGGAGCGAGCGCCAGCGAGCGTCACGAAGGGCGCCCCTGCCCTCACGATGAACAGCTGGCGGCTCCGAAGAGCCGCAGCAACACTGCGGGCACCACCAACAGCGCGGCCGACAGGACGCTGCCGAGGTCGGCAGCACTCCGTCCGAGCAGGACGATTGCGACGACGGTCAGCACCGCGGGCATGGCCGCGCAGCTGCTCGCCTCGCCCCGGACTCCGCGGGCCGGCAGATAGCTCGCCCCGACCAGGGCAGCCACCGCGGAGAACCCGACCAGGACGGCGAGGATCGCCGGATCGCCGGGCCAGCCGGTGAGCCCCATGCTGAGCGGGATCAGTCCGGCGAACAGGGCGGCGGCCAGCAGGGTGTGCCGGCCGGTCCAGGCGGCCCGCCAGTACGCGACTCCCGCTGTTCGTGCCGGTGCCACGGCTCCGGGGGCTCGCTGCACCCGCCGGAAGAACTCCTCCGGCGCGCTCACTGCGCGGTACCGTACGGGCTGCGCGGATACCAGAGGGCCGGACGGACGGGCGCGTGCGCGCATCCGCAACGCTGTTCCTCCGGCACGAGCGCGAGAACCTCCTCCACGTGCATCCCGCAGCCGCGCCACGTCGTCCTGCCGCAGTGGGTGCAGACCGCCGGATTGCACATGGTTGACGTCCTCGCTGTGAAGATTGACCAATACCCCTAGGGGTATCCTATCAACAACCCCGCCAGTTCACTGACCCACCGTTCGTCCAGCTTGTCGAGACGTGGCGAGGGTCTCGACAAGCTCGACCAACGGTTTGGTGGGAGCGACCAACGGTTGGATGGTGGCGACCAGCGGTAGACGAGTCAGTTGTTCTGCGGGAAGCCCAGGGAGAGGCCGCGGTGGCTGGGGTCGGGCCAGCGGCGGGTCACGGTCTTCGAGCGGGTGTAGAAGTGGACGCCCTCGGTGCCGTGGGCGTGGGAGTCGCCGAACAGCGAGTTCTTCCAGCCGCCGAACGAGTAGTAGGCCATCGGCACGGGCACCGGCACGTTGATGCCGACCATGCCCGCCTCCACCTCGATCTCGAACTTGCGGGCCGCGCCGCCGTCGTTGGTGAAGATCACCGAGCCGTTGCCGTACTCGTTGGCGTTGATCAGGGACAGGCCCTCCTCGAAGCCCGCCACGCGCACCACCGACAGCACCGGGCCGAAGATCTCGTCGGTGTAGATGCTCATCTCCGTGCCGACGTTGTCGAACAGCGTCGGGCCCACGTAGTACCCGTCCACATCGCCGTCGAACGGGCCCTCGCGCCCGTCGATCACCAGGCTCGCGCCAGCGGCGTCCCCCGCCTCGATGTAGCCGACGATCCGGTCGCGGGACTGCTCGGTGACGATCGGGCCCATGTCGGCGCTGCCGGTGCCGTCGCCGGTCCTCAGCGTCCGGACGCGCTCGGCGATCTTCGCCACGAGGGCGTCCGCGACCGAATCCACCGCGAGCACCACCGACACCGCCATGCACCGCTCGCCGGCCGAGCCGTAGGCGCCGCTGACGGCCGCGTCCGCGGCGAGGTCGAGATCGGCGTCCGGCAGTACGAGCATGTGGTTCTTCGCGCCGCCGAGGGCCTGGATGCGCTTGCCGTTCGCCGTGCCGCGCTCGTACACGTAGCGGGCGATCGGGGTCGAACCGACGAACGAGATCGCCCTCACCTCCGGGTTGTCGAGCAGCGCGTCCACGGCCTCCTTGTCGCCGTGCACCACGTTGATGACGCCCGCGGGCAGGCCGGCCTCACGCCACAGCTCGGCGATCGCGTTGACCGCGGACGGATCCTTCTCCGACGGCTTGATGATCACGGCGTTGCCGGCCGCGATCGCGATCGGCACGAACCACATCGGCACCATCGCCGGGAAGTTGAACGGCGAGATCACGCCCACCACGCCGAGGGGCTGCAGCAGCGAGTAGGAGTCGACGCTGGTCGACACGCTCTCCGAGTGGCCGCCCTTCAGCAGGTGCGGGATGCCGCAGGCGAACTCGACGACCTCGAGGCCGCGGGTGACCTCGCCGAGGGCGTCCGCGACGGTCTTGCCGTGCTCGGAGGTGATGATCTCCGCGATCCGCTGCCGGTTGGCGTTGAGCAGCTCGCGGAACGCGAACAGCACCCGTCCGCGCCGGGTCATCGAGGTGGCCGCCCAGCCGACCGCGGCCTCGGCGGCCCGGGCTACGACCTCGTCGACCAGGTCCTTCGAGGCCAGGTCGACCGCGCCCGTCTGGCGGCCAGTGGCCGGGTTGAACACCGGGGCGGTGCGCTCGGACGTGCCGGTCCAGTACTCGTGGCCGATCAGGTGGGTGATGCGCTGTATCGTGGAAGTCTCAGTCATGATCTAATGTTAGCACAAAGTACCCTAGGGGGTATAAGTACGTAGCCGGACGATAGTCTGCGCACATGGACGCTGCCCCTCTGGTCGCCACGGTCATCACGGTTTCCGACGAGGTCGCCTCGGGCGTGGACGAGAACCGTGCCGGCCCGGTCGCCGTCGACCTGCTGGGAGCGCACGACGTGGCCGCCGACCTGGTGGTCGTACCCGACCGCGTCGAGTCCATCCAGGCTGCGATCCGGGCCGCGATCACCGCCGGCTCACGGGTGGTGATCACCAGCGGCGGGACGGGCATCGGGCCGAGCGACGTCACGGTGGACGCGGTCGTGCCTCTGCTGGACTACCAGGTGCCCGGCATCTGCGAGGAGATCCGGCGGCGCGGTGCGGCCCATGTCGCGTCCGCCCTCGTCTCCCGCGAGGTGGCCGGGGTCATCCTCGGCCGGCCGTCCACGTTCCTTCTGACCGCGCCGGGATCGCGCGGCGGGGTGAAGGACGCGATCGGCGTGGTCGGTCCGCTGCTCGCCCACATCGTCGCCCAGCTGGACGGCGCCGGGCACATCTGACGGCGGGCGTCCCCCGCGGCCAGCGGGTACCTGCAACGGCGAACCACGAAGGAGGCACCGTGCTCGACGACGATCCCCGGCTCACCTACGACCGGGCAAGGGAGGCGCCGCTCGCCAGGGACGCCAGGGGCCGCTGGCTGGTCTGCCGGCACGCCGATGTCGTGGCCGCTGCGACCAACCCGCAAGACTTCTCCAGCGCGGTGTCCCGCTTCCTGCAGGTGCCGAACGGCCTGGACAGCGCCCCGCACGCCGCCGCGCGGGCACTGCTCGACCCGTTCTTCGCGCCCGAACGGATGGCCGGGCTGAGGCCCGTCCTCGAGCGGGTCGCGGCCGGCGTGCTGGACGAGGTGCCGCCGGGCGCCGAGGTGGACGCGGTCGGCGAGCTCGGGGCGCGGTACGCCGTCCGTGCGCAGTCGGCGTGGCTGGGCTGGCCGGCGTCCCTGGAGGGCACCCTGCTGGAGTGGATGGACGCCAACCACGTCGCGTCCCGCTCCGGCGATCTCTCTCGCACGGCCGCGGTGGCGGCCGAGTTCGACACCCTGACGAGGGCTCTGCTCGACGAGCGCAGGGACGCCGGTGCCGCTGCGCCCGACGACGTCACCACCGAACTCGTCCGGCTGCAGGACGCCGACGGGGCGGGCCTGTCCGACGACGTCCTGGTCTCGGTGCTCCGGAACTGGACGGGCGGCGATCTCGGCTCGATCGCGCTGTGCGTGGGCGTCCTGCTGCACTGGCTGGCGGTTCACCCCGAACTCGCCGAGCAGCTGGCACACGCCGACGATGCCGAGGTGGCCGCTGCGATCGACGAGGTGCTGCGGATCGACGACCCGTTCGTGTCGAACCGGCGCAGGGCCGTCCGCGACGTCGTGCTGGGCGAGGTCACCATCCCCGCCGGCGACGTCGTCGTCCTGAACTGGACGGCGGCCAACCGCGACCCGCGGGTGTTCGACGACCCCGAGGCGTTCGACCCGCACGCGCACGCGGCGGACAATCTTGTCTACGGGATCGGCCCCCACGTCTGCCCAGGTCGCCCGCTGGCCACGCTCGAACTGCTGGTGTTCGTCCGCGCCGTCCTCGCCAGGGCGGACGTGTGCCTAGCCGAGGGCCAGGCGCCCGAGCGCGAGCACCCGCCCGTCGGCGGCTACCACCGCGTCCCGGTCGTCCTCACCCCCCGCTGATCATCGGGGACGGTTCCTCTCTCGGTCCACCAACCCGCATCTGAACAGAAAGGGGACGGGTCCCTTACCGTTCATCTCGCCTCAGCTCGGCTGGGAGGCGGGTCAGGCCGGATGAGTGCCAGCTTTCCCGGCACTGCCGGGTCGGCTCGCGCATCGGGCCGCGATGACTGCCACGTTCCCCGGCATATGCGGCCCGAAAGCGGCTTCGTATGCCGGGGAACCTGGCAGCCGGCCGCGGACCAGCCCGGAACAGCCGCCACAACCCGAGAAAGCTGGCAGTCACCGACGGCCCGGTCCGGTGCGACCGGTCCCCCGAGGGCGCGTCGAGTGGTGGCGGAAAAGGGGTCTGTCCCCATTTTCCGCCGGACCGAACGACAAAGGCTGCCGAAAGCGGCCCAGGCTGCCGAACCTTCGGCAGCTTCGGCAACTCTCGGCAGCCTCTGGTGTCCGTCAGGACTTCTTCGGGGCTCCTGGACGGGCGTAGCGCCACCAGGTCAGCGCCACGCACAGCACCGCCCAGACGACGCCGATCCAGTAGAAGGCGGTCGCCGGCATGATCGTCAGGCCGACGCCGAACAGGAACGGCCCGAAGGCGGCGATGGCGCTCGTCCAGCCGATCACACCGCCGGCCTGCCGGCGCTCGAAGATCATCGGCATCTGCTTGAAGGTGGACGCGTTGCCGATGCCGGCGAACAGGAAGATCGCCAGCATGCCCCACAGGAAGTTGTTGAACCCGCCCTGCAGCGCGGCCGCGCTCGAGGTGTCCGGGGTCAGCGACGGGATCGTCCAGATGATGCTCCCGATCAGGCCGATGCCGGAGATCAGCGTCCAGATCGCGCCACCCATCCGGTCGGTGAGCGGCGAGAACAGCACCCGCGCGCCGGCGCCGACGAGCGGACCGAGGAAGACCAGGGTCGCCGGGTCGGGGACCTGGTACCCCTGCACGAGGATCTGCGCGGTCGCCCCCGCGCCCTGGACGATCGCGGGGTTGCTGGCGCCGTACAGGTTGCCCATCAGCAGCCCGAACTGGGCCGAGAGCCCGGAGAAGGTGCCGAAGGTCATGATGTAGAGCACGGTCATCCACCAGGTGTCCTGGTTCGTGAAGATGTCGAACTGCTGCTTGATGTTCGCCTTGATCGGGACGGACTTCAGGTACTGCCAGGCGATCCAGGCTCCGACCAGGATGAACGGCAGCCACACGAACGACGCCGCCTGGTACCACACCTCCCGGTCGGGCTTGCCGGGAATCTTCATCATCTGGCTCTGGCCCATCCACCACAGCATCCCCAGCCCGATCAGCCACGGCGTGAGCAGCTGCACCAGCGAGACGCCGAAGTTGCCGATGCCGGCCTGCAGGCCCAGCGCCGTGCCCTGCTTCTTCCGCGGGAAGAAGTAGGACGTGGACGGCATGAAGCCGGAGAAGGCCCCGCCACCGATGCCGGCGAGGAACGCCAGCACGAGCAGCTCCCAGTACGGCGCCGTGGGCGACATCGAGCGGACGCCCCAGCCGAGCACGGGGAAGAACAGCAGCAGGGTGGTCGCGGCGACCATCTTGCGGGTGCCCATGATCGGCGGCAGCACCATCCAGCCCAGCCGCATCAGGCCACCGGAGAGGCCCGGGATGGCGGCCAGCCAGTACAGCTGCTCCTTGGTGAAGCTGTAGCCGATCGAGTTCAGCTTGGGAACGATCGCCGACGGCAGGAACCAGGTGACGAAGCACAGGGTGAGGGTGAAGGTCGTGATCCACAGGGTCTGCCAGGCGAGCCGTTTGTCCCAGGTCTCCTCGTTCTCGGGATCCCAGGACTTCACCCACTCGGGGCCGCTCTGCAGTCGATCGACGATGGTGCTGCTCATGCCCGTGCCTCCTCAGGCGTCCTGGTGTCGATGTGATCGGTGTCGAAGTGGTCGGCCAGCTCCGGCGCCTGGGAGTGCAGCATCCGGACGATGGTCAGGTGCATCCAGACCGCGCAGATCGCGGTCAGGATGAACAGCACGAAGAAGGTGCTGGACGGGAACCCGCTCCACAGCTTGGTGTAGGCGAACAGCGGCGGCAGGATGAAGCCGCCCAGCCCGCCGAGCATGCCCACCAGGCCGCCCACCGAGCCCACGTTGTCGGGGAAGTACTCGGGAATGTGCTTGTAGACCGCGGCCTTGCCGACGCCCATCGCGCAGCCGAGCAGGAACACCAGCACGGTGAACCACCACACGTTGATCGAGTAGCCCAGGTGCTCGGTGAGGCTGCCGTCCGCGTGCACGATCACGATGTGCCCGTTGGGCATCATCAGGATCCCGCTGGTGACCAGCATGACCGCGAAGGTGGCGTACATCACCTTGCGGGCGCCGATCCGGTCGGAGATCCAGCCCCCGACCGGGCGCAGCAGGGACGCCGGGAAGATGAAGACGGCGGTGAGCAGCGCAGCGGTGTAGAGGTCGACCTTGAAGTTGTCCACGTAGTACTTCGGCAGCCACGACGACAGCGCGACGTAGGCGCCGAACACGGCCACGTAGTACAGGCTGAACCGCCAGACCCGCACGTGCTTCAGCGGCGCGAGCATCTCCCTGATCGGCTTGCTCTCGCCGGCCTTCCGGTCGTGGTGGGGGACGAGCACCCAGGTCAGCACGGCCAGCACGACCAGCAGCACGGAGTAGATCACCGGGACGAGCCGCCAGCCGCCCTGCACGCCGAAGAGGAAGGTCGCGCCCGCGGTGCCGGCGATCAGCGGCGGGCCGATGAACTTGGTCACCGACGCGCCCACGTTGCCGGCCCCGAACAGGCCGAGCGCGAAGCCCTGCCGTTCACGGCCGAACCAGGCGGCGTTCCAGGCGATGCCGACGCTGAACAGGTTGCCCGCGAAGCCGACCAGGAAGGCCAGCACGAGCAGCACGCCGTAGCTGTGCGCCGTGGAGACGAAGTAGGCGGGGACGGCGGTCGCCGCCAGCATGGCGATGGTGATCTTCCGGCCGCCGATCCGGTCGGTGAGCATGCCGGCCGGCAGCCGCCACAGCGAGCCGTTGAGGACGGCGAGGGCGCTGATCCAGGACAGCTGCACGTCGTCGAGCAGCAGTTCCTTCTGGATCTCGATGCCGAGGATGCCGAACATCATCCACACCGCGAACATCACGGTGAAGTCGATGGTCGACATCGCCAGCACGCGGTTGGCCCCGCGTCCGGTGTCGTGAACGGGCGCGATCACGTCGTCGCCGTGGTGTGGCGCCACGGCGGTGGGTGTGTGGGTCATCTCGTCTTTCTGTCTCGGTCCTGGGTGCCGACCGGATCCCACCCGCGGACGCGTCCACGCGAGGGGGTCGGGGTGACGGCGTCCCGGCTGCGGTACACGATGTAGGGCCGGAACAGGTAGTGCAGGGGGACGGTGAACGCGTGCACGAGCCGGCTGAACGGCACCAGCGCGAACAGGGCCAGCCCGATCAGCACGTGCACCTGGAACTGCCAGGTGCTCTCGGCCATCGCCTCGACGTCGGGGGAGAAGACCAGCAGCGAGCGGAACCAGATCGAGACCGTCTCGCGGTAGTTGTGCTCCTCGCCGGAGGGGTAGTGGCCGCCGGTCAGCGTGGCGATCATGCCCAGTACGATCGCCGCCGTGAGCACGACGTACATCAGCTTGTCGTTGCGGGTGGTGGCGAGGAACACCGGTCCGGTGGTGCGGCGACGGTAGATCAGCATCCCGATGCCGGCCAGCGTGGCGATGCCCGCGACCGTGCCCGCGCCGAGCGCGACCATGTGGTAGGTCTCCTGCGACACCACCAGGTCGGTCCACGACTTCGGGATCAGCAGGCCGAGCAGGTGGCCCATGAGCACCACGAACAGCCCGTAGTGGAACAGCGGGGACGCGATCCGCAGCAGCTTCGACTCGTACAGCTGTGACGACCGGGTCGTCCAGCCGAACTGGTCGTAGCGGTAGCGCCAGATCAGCCCACCGAGCAGCGTGAGCGCGACCAGGTAGGGCAGGACCCCCCACAGCAGGATGTGCAGCGCGTTCATCTCAACTCCTCCGTGCGCTCACGCGTCGTCCCGGCGAAAGCCGGGATCCCCGTCGCCGGACCGGAGAGCGAGTCGAGCCCCACGAACTCGACGGGCTGCACGTCGCCGTAGCGGGCCTGCACCTCTGCCCGCGTTCGCGGCGACTCCCCGGGCAGGCACGCGCAGATCGCGGTCAGGACGCCGGCGTGCGGCAGCCGGTCGGCCGCCAGCCCCAGCCGGATCAGCTCGAGGCTCGCGCGGAACCGCTGCAGCAGCTCACGCCCGCGCACCGGATCGGCGGCCGCGAACTCCAGCACCATCGGCAGGTAGTCGGGCAGTTCGCCGCCGGTGTCGACCAGCAGCCCGGATTCGCGGTAGACGCCCTTGATCTCGGCCAGTACCTCACCGCGCCGCCTGGTGTCGCCGTCCGTCCAGTAGGACAGGTGCAGCGCGTGCTTGCGGGAGAGGTCGAACTCCTGCACGTGGTACGACTGCGCCTCGCGCAGCGACCCGCCGCGGAGGTGCGTCAGGACCGGTGCGAAGTGGTCGGTGGCGGATGTGCCGGTGAGGGCGGCCTCGATGGTGTCGAGGCGGTCGAGGAGTTCGGCCTCCGGGTAGGCAAGGACGAGCGCCGCGGCCTGGAAGACGACGGCGTCATCCAGGGCCTGGCCCGGGACCTCCCTTCTCACGCTGGTGCCGGGGGTCCCGGCTTTCGCCGGGATGACGGTGGTGGGGGACTCGTCATTCCGGTTCCGGCGTTCACCAGGCTGGCCCGGGGTTCCTTTCCGCAGGCGGTTCAGGAGCGGGGTCATGGCCTGGCTCCCGGGTCCTCGTTGGCGTCCCAGTTGAGCAGGGCGGTGCGGTTGCGCAGCTGGTCGCCGGAGGCGGCCTCCTCGGCCTGCTGGCGCTGCTTGAGGGCGGTGTAGGTCTCGATCGCCACGGGGACGGGGCGTCCGGACGCCTCACCGAACGGGCCGGACTCGTACATGCCGGGGCCGCCCTCGAAGTCGAGCGAGCAGGCCAGCTCCTCCAGGTTGTGCGCCTCCTCGCGGTGGGCGGTCGGAATGACGTAGCGCTCGTTGTACTTGGCGATCGCGAGCAGCCGGTACATCTGCTCCATGGCCTCCGGGGTCATCCCGACGGCCGCCGCCAGTTCCGCGTCCCGTCCGGTGCCGAGGGTCACCCCGCGCATGTAGGCGCGCATCGCGGCCAGCTTCTGCAGGACGTCCGTGACCACGCCAGTGTCGCCGGCGGTGAACAGCTCGGCGAGGTAGCTGACCGGGATCCGCAGCGCGTCGATCGCGCCGAACAGGTTGCCGGCGGCCTCGGCGTCGTGACCCTGGTCGCGCAGCAGGTCGACCACGGGGGACAGCGGCGGGATGTACCAGACCATCGGCATCGTCCGGTACTCCGGATGCAGCGGCAGGGCCACCTTGAAGTGCTTGATCAGCGCGTAGATCGGGGAGCGCTGGGCGGCGGTGATCCAGTCGTCGGGCATCCCTCCGGCCCGGGCGAGCGCGATGACCTCGGGGTCGTTGGGGTCCAGCAGCAGGTCGACCTGGGCCTGGTACAACTCGTCGTCGGGGACCGATGCCGCCGCGGTGACCGCGTCCGGGTCGTAGAGCACGATGCCCAGGTAGCGCAGCCGGCCCACGCAGGTCTCCGAGCACACCGTGGGCAGGCCCACCTCGATCCGCGGGTAGCAGAAGGTGCATTTCTCGGCCTTGCCGGAGCGGTGGTTGAAGTAGATCTTCTTGTACGGACAGCCGGTGATGCACTGCCGCCAGCCGCGGCAGCGGTCCTGGTCGACCAGCACGATGCCGTCCTCGGCCCGCTTGTAGATCGCGCCGGACGGGCAGGACGCCATGCAGGACGGGTTCAGGCAGTGCTCGCAGATCCGCGGCAGGAAGAACATGAAGCTCTTCTCGTACTCGAACCGGATCTGCTCGTTCGCCTGCTCGCGCAGCGTGGCCACGATCGGGTCGGTGTCGCCGGTCGCGTGCACGCCGCCGAGGGAGTCGTCCCAGTTGGCGCTCCAGGTGATCTTCGTGTCCTCGCCGGTGATCAGCGACTTCGGCCTGGCGACGGGGAAGTCGTCCCCGAGCGGGGCGCTGATCAGGTTCTGGTAGTCGTAGGTCCACGGCTCGTAGTAGTCGCCGAGTTCCGGCTGGACGGGCGAGGCGAAGATGCTGAGCAGCTTCTGGAACCGTCCGCCACTACGCAATTTGAGGCCGCCGGACGGTGTCCGCACCCAGCCGCCGCGCCACTTCTCCTGGTCCTCGTAGCGACGCGGGTAGCCGAGTCCGGGCCGGGTCTCCACGTTGTTGAACCAGACGTACTCGGTGCCGGCCCGGTTGGTCCACGCCTGTTTGCAGGTGACCGAGCAGGTGTGGCAGCCGATGCACTTGTCGAGGTTCATCACCATGCCGACGTGGGCCATGACGCGCTTTGGTGTCATCAGCAGGTCACCTCCGCGGTCTCGGGAATCGCCCGGTTTTCGGTCGTCGAGCGTGTCGAGACGCGGCGGGTGGTCTCGACAAGCTCGACCAGCGATTGGGGGCGCTCGACCAGCGATTGGGGGCGCTCGACCATCGGTTCCCTTCCGGCCATCAGTACTGCACCTCCTGGGAGCGGCGGCGGACGGTGGAGACGATGTCGCGTTGCACCCCCGTCGGGCCGAGGTAGTTGAACGCGTAGGCCAGCTGGGCGTACGCGCCGATCAGGTGGGTGGGCTTGACCAGGATCCGGGTGACCGAGTTGTGGATGCCCCCGCGCTTGCCGGTGGCCTCGGACAACGGCGTGTCGATCGTCCGCTCCTGAGCGTGCTGCACGTAGCAGATGCCGTCCGGCAGCTTGTGGGTGACGACGGCCCGGGCCACGAACACGCCGTTGGCGTTGGTCAGCTCGATCCAGTCGTTGTCGGCCACCCCGATGGACGCCGCGTCCGCCACGCTCAGCCATGCCTGAGGCCCACCGCGGCCCAGGCTCAGCATGAACAGGTTGTCCTGGTACTCCGAATGGATCGACCACTTGTTGTGCACGGTCAGGTAGCGCAGCGTGATCGCCTTCTCGCCGGTCGGTCCCAGCTCGGGCTCGCCGAACGCGTGCGCCATGTCCAGCGGCGGACGGAAGGTCGGCAGCTGTTCGCCGGCGTCGATGATCCAGTCGTGGTCGAGGAAGAAGTGCATTCGGCCCGAGAGGGTGTGCCACGGCTTCAGCCGCTCGGTGTTGATGGTGAACGCCGCGTAGCGCCGTCCGCCGGTCTCCGAGCCCGACCACTCCGGCGAGGTGATCACCGGCTGCGGCGAGGCCTGGGTCTGGGCGAAGGTGATCTGGCGCTCCTCCTGGCCCTCGGACAGGTCGGCCAGCTTGCGTCCGGTCTTCGCCTCCAGGTCGTGGAAGCCCTGGGTGGCCAGCGCGCCGTTCGTGGTTCCCGAGAAGGTGAGGATCGCCTCGGCCATGCGGGCGTCCGTGTCGATCGCCGGACGGCCCGCGCCGGCGCCGCTGGGCATCACCCCGTGCAGCTGGCCGAGCCGGGCCACGGCGTCGGTCATGTCGTAGGTGATGTTCTTCACCGTGAAGCCGAGCCGGTCGGCGAGCGGCCCGACCGTGGCCAGCTTGTCCGCGAGCGCGGTGTAGTCGCGCTCCACGACCATCAGCGCCGGCAGGTTCCTGCCGGGGACGGCCGGCAGCTCGGTGCCGCGCCAGTCGGGGACGTGCCCGCCGGGCTGGCTGGTCTGGCCGGGGGTGTCGTGCTGCATCGGGACGGCGACGAGGTCGCTGCGGGTGTCCAGCCGGCCCTTCGCGAGCGTCGAGATCGCCCGGGACAGCAGGGTGAAGAACTCGAAGTCGCTCTTCGCCTCCCACGGCGGATCGATCGCCGGGGTGAAGGCGTGCACATAGGGGTGCATGTCGGTGCTGGAGAGGTCGTACTTCTCGTACCAGGTGGCGGCGGGGAAGACGATGTCGGACAGCAGCGTGGTGGACGTCATCCGGAAGTCGGCGCTGATCAGCAGGTCGAGCTTGCCCTCCGGGGCCTCGTCGCGGAACTTCACCACCTCCGGTCTGGCCTCGGCCGCGTGCTCGTTCGGCATCAGGTTGGAGTGGGTGCCCAGCAGGTGCTTGAGGAAGTACTCGTTGCCCTTGGCCGAGGAACCGAACAGGTTCGAGCGCCACACCACCATCGTTCGTGGCCAGTTCTGCGGGGCGTCGATGTCCTCAAGCGCCGTGGTCAGCGTGCCTGCCTTCAGCTGGGCTGCCACCCATTCGCCGACGCTGGCCGCCTCGCCGCGCTCCACGGCCGCGGTGGCCTCGTCGGCCAGGTCGAGCGGGTTGCGGTCGAACTGCGGGTAGAACGGCATCCAGCCGAGGCGGTGGCTGAGGGCCATGGCGTCCGCGGTGTGCAATCCGTCCAGCGTGCCGGTGGACAGCGGCGACTTCACCCGGTCGGCGGAGTAGCCGTCCGTGTGCCACTGGTCGGTGTGCATGTACCAGTAGCCGGTGCCGATCATCGTGCGCGGCGGACGCGACCAGTCCAGTGCGTTGGCCAGGTTGAACCAGCCGGTCATCGGCCGGCACTTCTCCTGGCCCACGTAGTGCGCCCAGCCGCCGCCGTTGCGCCCGATGCAGCCGGTGAGCATCAGCAGCGCCATGATCGAGCGGTAGGTGACGTCGGCGTGGAACCAGTGGCAGATGCCGGCGCCGATGATGATCATCGAGCGGCCCTTGGAGTCGGCGGAGTTCTGCGCGAACTCGCGGGCGATGCGGATGCACGCGTCCGCCGGGACGGACGTGATCTCGGCCTGCCACGCCGGGGTGTACGGCGACTCGACGTCGTCGTAGCCGGACGGCCACTGGCCGGGCAGCCCGTCCCGGCCGACCCCGTACTGGGCGAGCATCAGGTCGAGCACCGTGGTGACGAGGTGGTCGCCCACCTTCACCGCAGGGACACCGCGGCGGATGATCGTGCCCTCGCCGCGCGGGTCCTCGAAGCAGGGCAGCGCGATCTCGACCGGCTGGGCGCCATCGACGTCGGCCAGGCTCAGCGCGGGCTCGAGGTCACCGAGGTCGAGGTTCCACTGACCCTTGCCCTGCTCGTTGTACCGGTCGCCCATGGTGCCGTTGGGGATCGCCGGGTGGTTGGTGGCGGCGTCCCACAGCACGGTGCGGAACGCCGCGTCGACCTTGCCGTCGTCCGCGCTGCGCTGGGCACGGCGGAGGGTCGCCGGGTCGAGGTCGGCCGCGGTCAGGAACTTGGCGGCGGTCAGGCCGTGCCCGTCGGGGTGCTCGACGAGGGTGATCAGCATCGGCAGGTCGGTGTAGTGGGTGACGTAGTCGGTGAAGTACGGCACCTGCTTCTCGACGTAGTTCTCCTTGAGGATGACGTGCCCCATGGCCATGGCCAGGGCGGCGTCCGTGCCGGCCTGGGCGGGCAGCCATTCGTCCGCGAACTTCACGTTGTCGGCGTAGTCGGGGGAGACCGTGACCACCTTGGTGCCGCGGTAGCGGACCTCGGCCATCCAGTGGGCGTCCGGCGTGCGCGTGACCGGGACGTTCGAGCCCCACATCATCAGGTAGGTGGAGTCCCACCAGTCGCCGGACTCGGGCACGTCCGTCTGGTCGCCGAACACCTGCGGGCTGGCGACCGGCAGGTCGGCGTACCAGTCGTAGAACGACGTCATCGCCCCGCCGATGAGGTGGTTGAACCGGGTGCCGATCGCGTGCGAAACCATGGACATCGCCGGGATCGGCGAGAACGAGACGCAGCGGTCGGGGCCGTAGGCCTTGATCGTGTGCACGTAGGAGGCCGCGGCGATCTCGATGGCCTCGTTCCACGAGATCCGCACCAGTCCGCCCTTGCCGCGGGCCTGCTGGTAGCGCTTGCGGGTCTCCGGGTTGGTGGAGATCTCCGCGAAGGCCTTCACCGGGTCGCCGCCCAGGCGGGCCTTGGCCTCGCGGTAGGCCTCGACCAGCACTCCGCGTCCGTACGGGTAGCGGACGCGGGTGGGCGAGTAGGTGTACCAGGAGAAGGCGGCGCCGCGGGGGCAGCCGCGGGGCTCGTACTCGGGCCGGTCGGGTCCGGTGGTGGGGTAGTCGGTCTGCTGCGACTCCCAGGTGATGATCCCGTCCTTGACGTAGACCTTCCAGGAGCAGGAACCCGTGCAGTTCACGCCGTGGGTTGAGCGAACCACCTTGTCATGGCTCCAGCGGTCGCGGTAGAAGACGTCGCCGGCGCGTCCGCCCTCGCGGAAGACCGCCCGGCCGTCCTCGGTCTCGTCCCATTTCGTGAAGTACCTGCCGAGTTTCAGCAGGGCATCGGCCGCAGGACCGTCGACGTGCACGCGCTCGGTGGTCATGCGCTTACCGTAACCAGAAACCGGGCGTTTGTACGAAACTTTTGGAAAAATAGCTGCCGGTGCCGCCGGCCGTCACCTCACCCCTTGCGCAGAGTGGACCGAAACCGCCGACGACGACGGTTTGAGTCCACTTTGCGGGAGGTGTTCGGCGGCAAGGGGAGGATCAGCCGCCGGCGAAGGGCGGCAGGACGTCCACGCGGGCGGTGCCGGGGATGACTTCTGCGGCATCGCGGACGGGGCGGCCGTCGACCAGCAGCGAGCACTGCTGCAGCACATCGGCCAGGCGCGGGTTGGCGCCGCCGAGCCGGTCCAGCAGCTCGGCGGCCGTCAGCTCGCCGGACTCCAGCTCGGACGTGGCGGAACCCGCGGCGTCCGCGGCCCCGGCGTAGAAGGTGATCAGCATGCTCAGCCTCCGATCGAACTCATTGTGCGGGCGGGTTGGTGGAATCCCGCCGTGCCGATGCCGTGCCCCGCCGCCTTCGCGAGGTGGGCGCCACGCCACAGTTCAGCCAGGTCGGTGTCGCTCGCTCCGGCCCGCAGCGGGCCCCGCAGGTCGGTCTCGGTATGAGCGAACAGGCAGGTGCGCAACTGGCCGTCCGCGGTCAGCCGGGTGCGGTCGCAGGCCCCGCAGAACGGTGCGGTGACGGACGCGATCACGCCCACCCGGCCGGACGGGTGGCAGTCCGCGGGCGCGACCAGCCACTCCTCCGCCGGCGCCGACCCGCGTTGCCCGGCGGGCGTGAACTCGAAGTGCTCGCCGAGCAGGGTGAGGATCTCGGCGGCCGGCACCATCGCCGCGCGGTCCCAGCCGTGCTTCGGACCCAGCGGCATCTGCTCGATGAACCGCAGCCGGTAGCCGTGGCGCAGGCAGAACTCGAGCAGCGGCACCACGTCCGCCTCGTTCACCCCCCGCATCACCACCGTGTTCACCTTCACCGGACGCAGGCCCGCCGCCGCGGCCGCCGCCAGCCCGCGGAGCACGTCGGGCAGCCGGTCGCGCCGAGCGAGGGCCGCGTAGCGCTGCCGGTCGAGGGAGTCCAGGGAGATGTTGACCCGGTCGAGGCCTGCCGCGGCCAGCTCGCCGATCCGCCGGTCGAGGCCGACGCCGTTGGTGGTCAGCGACAGTTCGGGTGCGACGCCCTCGTCCGTCCGCAGCCCGGCTGCGCCGGCGATGATCCCGGCCAACCCGCGCCGCAGCAGCGGCTCGCCACCGGTGAACCGCACCTTCCGCACGCCCAGGTGGGTCACCGCGACGTCGATCAGGCGGACGATCTCCGCGTCGGTGAGCACGTCGTCGGTGGGCAGCCAGTCGAGGCCTTCGGCAGGCATGCAGTAACTGCAGCGGAGGTTGCACCGGTCGGTGAGGGACACCCTCAGATCGCGTGCGACGCGACCGAAAGCGTCGCCGAGCACACCGGCCGGCACGACAGCGGTGGTCACCTCGGCTCCCAACGATTTCCGGGTCTGGATGGCCACCGTAACCGGAATAGTTCCAAGTTTCTAGTGCAAACCACTTCCGCGGTGAGGCAGGATGAAACCGCTGCGTCGCAGCGCCGATCAGACCGAACCGGAGGTGGGATGAGCCGGGCCGCCCAGGGACGCCTCGGTCCCACGCGCGCCGAGGTGCTCCACCATCTGCGCGAGACCGGGGACGGCGAATCGGCCGCGACGGTGGCCGCGGCGCTCGGGCTGCACGCCAACACCACCCGGTTCCACCTCGACGCGCTCACCGAACAGGGTCTCGTGCTGCGGGAGACGGAACAGCGCACGTCGCCCGGACGCCCGCGCGTGCTGTACCGGGCGAGGGACGGCCACCGTCCCGACCGCTACCAGGACCTGGCCGCGGCCATGGTGCGCCACTTCGCCGGGCCGATGGACGCCCGCGCGACGCTGGCGCGGCAGGCCGGACGGGCGTGGGGCGACGAACTGCGGGCGGAGTCCGTCCGGGAGGATCCGGCCCAACCGGCCATCGAACGGGTGCTCGCCTGCATGGCCGGGCTGGGCTACGACCCCTCGCTGGAGGGCGACAGCCTGATGGTGTTGCGGCCGTGCCCCTTCGCGGAGGTCGCCGGCGAAGATCCGGAGGTGGTCTGCCAGCTGCACCTCGGGCTGATCCGCGGGCTGCTCGGCACCGACCAGCCACTGCGCGTGCGCGAGATCCGTCCATGGGTGACGGAGACCCGCTGCGAGGTCGACCTCTACCTCGACGCCGTCGTGCCCGGACAGGTGGATCCCGGCGACACCGCACCCGGTGGGGACGCCGCCCATGCGTGACCTGCTCACGGTGGAGCAGTACCTGGCGGAACTGCTCGCCCTCGTCGAAGCCGATTCCCGCTGCGAGGACGTGCCGCTCGGCCAGGCGTGGGGACGGGTGCTGGCGCAGGCTGTGACCAGCCCGGTCTGCATCCCGGTGTTCGACAACTCGGCGATGGACGGCTACGCCGTGCGGTACGCGGACGTGACCACCGTGCCGGTCCGGCTGCGGGTCGTCGGCGACGTCCCGGCCGGCAGTTCGGCCGACCCGGCGGCGGCGCCGGGGGAGTGCGTCCGGATCATGACCGGTGCACCGCTGCCGTCCTTCGCCGACACGGTCGTCCCCGTCGAGGACGCCGATGCGTTGCCCTCTTCCGCCGTCCCTCTCCCTTCCGCCACCCCCCCGCCTTCTTCGGTCACCCCGCCCTCTTCGGTCACCCCGCCCTCTTCGGTCACCCCGCCCCCTTCGGTCACCCCGCCCCCTACTGTCATCCCGGCGAACGCCGGGATCCCCGCACCCGACTGGCCACCGGTCCTGGTGCGCCAGGCCCCGCGGCTGGGCGCCCACGTCCGCCGCGCGGGCGAGGACATCGCCGCCGGAGCGCCGCTCGCCGAGCCGGGGGACGAGCTGACGCCCGCGCTGGTCGGTGCGCTGGCCGCGGCCGGCGTGACCGGGGTGGCCGTGCGGCCGAGGCCGGTGGTCGCGGTGTGCGCGACCGGCGACGAGCTGGTCAGCGACGGCTCGCCGCTGCGCCGAGGGCAGATCTACGAGTCGAACTCGCTGACGCTGGGTGCAGCGCTGGCTCGCGACGGTGCAGACGGGGTCCGCGCCGCCCCGGTGGGCGACGACCCGGCCGCGCTGGCCACATGGCTGAACTCCACAGCCGGAGCTGATCTGGTGATCCTCACCGGCGGTGCCAGCGTGGGGGCGTACGACATGGTCCGGGACGTGCTGGAAGCCGCCGGCGGGATGTTCCGGCACGTCCGGATGCAGCCCGGCAAACCGCAGGGCTGGGCCACCTGGCGGGGGACGCCGGTGGTCTCGCTCCCGGGTAACCCCTTGTCGGCGGCTCTGAGCTATGAGGTCTTCGTCCGGCCGATGCTGGACCGGATCCTGGGCCGCCGCCCGCTGGCCGTGGCCACGGCGGTCGCCGGATCGGGGTGGGCCTCGCCGTCCGGCCGCCGCCAGCTGGTGCCCGTCCAGCTCTCGTCCGCGGCGGACGGCCGACTGGTCGCGGACCCGGCGCACGCGCGCGGCTCGGCCTCGCACATGGTCACCTCGCTCGCCTCGGCGGACGGCGTCGCGATCGTCCCCGAGGACGTGACCGAGGTGCGGACGGGGGACCTGCTCACGGTGAGGTGGCTGCGGTGAGGTGCGACGCGGTCGTCCTCGCCGGTGGTCGCGGGTCGCGGCTGGGCGGGGTGAGCAAGCCCGACCTCGAGGTGGACGGACGCCGCCTGCTCGACACGGCGCTCGCCGCCGCCGCAGGCGCCGTCCGCACGGTGGTGGTGGGCGACGTCGAGGTGCCGGAGGGTGTGCTCCGCACCCGGGAGGACCCGCCGTTCGGTGGTCCGGTGGCGGGCCTGGAGGCCGGTTGTGCGCTGCTGGACGATGTGGCCGGTCCGGAGCGATCGCCGTGGACGCTCGTGCTCGCCAGTGACCTGCCCGACGCGGAGGCCGCGGTCGCCGTCCTGCTGGCGACCGACCCGGGTGCTCACGACGGCGCCTGCCTGCTCGGTGCGGACGGCCGGCTGCAGTGGCTGCTCGGCTGCTATCGCACCCGGGTGCTGTCCGCCCGGCTGGCTGAACGGGGCGCGATCACGGCGATGTACCGGCTGCTGGAGCCACTCGACCTGCTCGGCGTTGCCCCCGGCCTCGCCAGCACCACCGATCTCGACACACCCGGGGATGTCGCCGCGTGGACCGACCGGAGCACCTCGTGAAGCTGAAACCGCTGGTCGAGCCCGGCCCCGAACTCACGGCGTCCGACCGGGAGCGTTTCGCGCGGCACCTGCCGATCCCGGAACTGGGGGAGCGTGCCCAGCGGCGGCTCCGTGCGGCCCGGGTCTGCGTCGTCGGCGCGGGTGGCCTGGGCAGTCCGGCTCTGCTGTATCTGGCCGCGGCGGGCGTCGGCACCCTCGGGGTGGTGGACTCGGACGCCGTGGAACTGGTGAACCTGCAGCGCCAGGTGCTGCACGACACCCCCGGCATCGGCGTGCTGAAGGCCGACAGTGCCGCCACGCGGCTGACCGGGCTCGACCCGGCCGTGAGGGTCGTGCAGCACGCCGAGCGGCTCGACGAGGCCAACGCCGCCCGGATCCTCGGCGACTACGACATCGTCCTGGACGCCGTCGACAACTACCCGACCCGCTACTTGATCAGCGACACGTGCGCTGAGCTGGGCATCCCGGTGGTGTGGGGGGCGGTGCTGGTGACCCGTGCCCAGGTGTCGGTGTTCTGGAGCCGACCCGAGACGCCGTCCGGGCCCGTGCCGGGGATCACGTTGCGCGACCTGCACCCGGAACCCCCGCCGCGCGAGAGGTGGGTGACCGCCGCCCAGGTGGGCGTGCTGGGCGCGATGTGTGGTCAGGTGGGTGCGCTGATGGCCAACGAGGCGATCAAGCTGGTCACCGGCGCGGGCGACCCGTTGTTCGGCAGGTTGCTCTACCTTGACACCATGGCAGCGACCGTCGCAGAGGTGCCGATCAGCCCCCGGAGTCCGGTGTGAGCGGCTCGGGGTTCACTCATCTGGACGATGCCGGCCGGGCACGGATGGTGGATGTCACCGCCAAGCAGGTGACGGTCCGCAGCGCGACCGCGGAGGGGTTCGTGGCCTGCGCGCCGGAGGTGGTGGCCCGGCTGCGGGCGGGCGACGTGCCGAAGGGCGATGTGCTCGCCGTGGCCCGGATCGCCGGCATCGCCGCAGCGAAGCGGACGCCCGAGTTGCTGCCCCTCGTCCACGTCATCGGCGTCCATGGCGTCGAGGTCGACGTCGAAGTGGTGGACGCCGGCGTCGCCCTGAGCGCCACGGTCCGGAGCGCCGACCGCACCGGTGTCGAGATGGAGGCCCTCACCGCGGTCTCCGTCGCGTCGCTCGCTGTCGTGGACATGGTGAAGGGCCTCGACCGCGCGGTGGAGGTCCAGGCCATCCGCCTGGTCGCCAAGTCCGGGGGCCGCTCCGGCGACTGGCGTCGCTGACCTCGGGCCTGGCCACGGGCCGTGGCTTCTGGTGGGTTCCTGCTAGCGTGCGTCGGGACTACCGGAGGTGGGGATGGCGACACGTCAGCTGGCCGTGCTGTGGGATCTGGACGGCACCCTGATCGATTCCGAGCCGTTGCTGTTCGAGGCGGAACGGCAGATGCTCGTCGGCTACGGCATCGACCTCACGGCGGAGATCAAGAGCCAGTTCGTCGGGCTGGGCGGCACGGAGGTGCTGCAGGCGATCGCCGACCATTTCGAGGTCGTGCCCGATCTTCCGGCGTGGACGCGGGGCAAGGTCGAGGCATATCTGCAGCTGCTGGACAGCGTCCCGGCCTGTGAACCCACGGTGGAGTTGGCCCGCAGGCTGGGCGGGACCGGGGTGCCGCAGGCGGTCGCGTCCGGTTCGCCGGTGTGGATCATCGAGCGTGCCCTGAAGGCGATCGGCCTGGACGAGGTCATCACCACCCACGTCTCGGTCGATCAGGTGGCCGCGGGCAAGCCCGCCCCCGATGTCTTCCTGCATGCCGCCGGGGTCCTCGGCGTGGCACCGTCGGACTGCGTGGTCGTCGAGGACGCCGTCCCGGGCATGCAGGCCGGCAAGGCCGCCGGGATGCGCGTGCTGGCGATCCCGTACATCACCGACCCACTCGACCCCGCTTTCGAGCAGGCCGACTACCTCGTCCCCGGCGGCATGGCCGCCGCCGACCCCGACGCAATGTTCGCCTGGATGACCCACCAGTAACCGTGCGCCCTCCTCCATCGTTCCCCGAGGAGGTCGCTCTGCGGCCGTCTGCGAAGGGCCGGAGGGGCCGTTCTGCCTGTGCCGCTGGTCGAGCTTGTCGGGACCCTGCCATATCTCAGTGGCTGCTCGGGTCGGGTTGTGGATAAGTGTCCGACTTTGTCCGAGGTGTGTGGATAAGTGGGGTTGGGTCTGCTGGGTGGGTTGGTGGTGTGTCAGACTCCTGGCACCCTCAGGAGGACGCCATGGTTTCTCGTTCCG
>NZ_JARKPQ010000276.1 GCF_029975155.1 Propionicimonas sp.
GAACGGCGGGGACGTTTCTCAACTCGGTTCAGCTGACGGTTCTCTTGCCGTTCAGGCGGCCCACACAACGAGGACGGCGGCGACCAGCGCGAGCAGCAGGGCGGCGAGCGTGGTGAGCAGCGGCAGGCGGCCGTCGACGGCCCGGGACGGGAGCGGGCGCCGTCCGGCCAGGGCGAGGACGCCGGCGGCGGCGGCCACCACGACCGCGGGCACGAGCGACCAGGCGCCGAGCATCGGCCAGGCGAACCGTGGCGTGACCAGGCCGAGGCCGAGCAGGGCGAGCGCAGTGCGGTGCCACGCCAGCGTGGTGCGCTCGCGCTGCAGGCCCGCGTCCGAGGTCATCGCACCACCAGGCCGAGCAGCACCAGTGCACCGGTGACGACCAGCACGACCGGCAGGACGACCAGCAGCGGGGTGAACGGCAGCGCCCGGCTCTCGCGGAGGGCGGCCTCCGCGCGAGCCCAGCCGAACCAGGCCTGGACGGGACAGGCGATGCCGGCCAGCACCAGCACGACGGACGCGGCCAGCCGGAAGCCCGGATTCAGGCTCAGCGCCAACGCCTCCAGTCCGACACCCACGGAGACCAACGCCAGCCCAGCGCTGATCCAGGCGAGGAACGTGCGCTCGTTGGCGAGGCTGAACCGGGCGTCCGGCTCACTGCCCCGGCCGTACACGGACTTCGGGAAACGCGCATCGCCCATCGATCCCTCCTCGCGCCCACCCTACGACCGCGCCAGGTCTTGGCGGCGCTCCGGTGCAGCCAGCACGATGGACGCCGGAGAGGAGAGATCATGGCGGAATCCCCCGAGGAATACCTCGAACAGGCCCCGGAGGCCGGCCGCGCATGGCTGGAGGAGTTCTGGGCCTACGTCGACCAGCACGCACCGCGGCTGGAGGTGACCATGTTCCGCGGCGTGCCGATGTACAAGTTCGCGGACAGCTACCTGAAGGGCTACGTGATGTTCACCGCGGCGAAGGGTCACTTCTCCGCGCACGCGATCGACTTCGACCTGGTCGCCGCGGCCCAGTCCGACATCCCCGGCGCGTTCGGCGGCAAGGGCTCGGTGAGCGTGAAGTACGCCAACGAGGTCGCGAAGCCTCCGCTGAAGCAGTTCGTCGATGCCGTCCTGGAGCGCCACGGCTTCCTGGCCTGATTCACCGGGCGGCCACCTCCGTTGCGTACCGACTTCTGTGCACAACGGAGGGCGTTGTCCACAGGTGGCCGGTTGTCCCCAGAGCCGGTAGGTGGCTGAGCGGTTTGGCGGGCGGTTGCCGAAGATGTAGGGGTGTGAAACCGAGACAGCACCTCTCCGACGACCTGATGATGCTGGCCGAGCGGCAGGCCCGGACACTCAGCCGGGAACAACTGCGCGGCTACGGCGTCACCGACCGCGTCATCCACCGAATGAGCCTCGACGGCACCCTGGACCGGCTCAGTCGCGGCGTCTACGCCACGGGTGAGGGCGGGTGGCGGCAGCTCGCCTGGGCAGGGGTCCTGCTCGGCGGTCAGCACGCCGTGCTCGGCGGCGCCGCCGCGGGACACCTGCACGGCCTGCTGAAGGACCCGCCGGACCAGATCCAGGTGTTCGGGGCGAACTGGCGACAGCGCGACTATCGCTGGCGGTTCTCGGAGACGCGCCGGGTCGGGGCTGGCGAGCCGCCGAGAACTCGGCTCGCACAGACCGTCGTCGACCTGGCGGCGGAGCTCGACCCCGATGCGATCGTCTCGGTTGTCGCCGAAGCGATCGGGCGCCGCGGACTGCGTCAGGCCGAGATCCACCGGATCCTCGCCGAGACGACGCGGCACCCCCGGCGGGCGTTGCTGCTCGACCTGGTGGGTGAAGTGGTCGCCGGCTCCCGCAGCCCGCTGGAGCTCCGATACGCCCGCGAGGTGGAGCGGGCGCACGGGCTCCCGGCAGCCCGACGCCAGGAGGGTCCACTCCGCTATGGGACCGACGTCTGGTACGAGGAGTTCGGAGTGCTCGTCGAGCTGGACGGCCGCGCCTTTCACAGCGGAACGGCTGCGCTCGATGACATGGACCGGGACAACGACCACCAACTTGTCGGCGTGATCACCATCAGGCTGGGGTGGCGGCATGTCGCGCGGCCCTGCCAAGCGGCCGCCAAGGTCGCCCGCGCGCTGCGCGCCCGCGGCTGGATCGGGCGCCTGAGACCCTGCCCCCGTTGCCGAACCCCGTTGTGAACCGTGTTCAGTACATAACGGGGGTCACTCAGCGGAGGGCGGCGACCTCCTCGGCGGACGTGCCGGAGTCCAGCAGGAACTGGCGGCAGCGATCGGCCTCCTCCTGCTCGCCGATCGCCGCGGCGGCCTCGGCCAGCGCCAGCAGCGCACGCAGGAAGCCCTGGTTGGGCTGGTGCGCGGCCGGGATGGGTCCCTGGCCACGCCACCCCGAGCGGCGCAGTGCGTCCAGGCCGCGGTGATAGCCGGTGCGCGCGTAGGCATAGGCCGCGACCGGGTCGGACGCGAGGGCGGCTTCCGCCAGCAGCGCCCACAGCAGGGACGCGGCCGGCGCGGACGGGACCGCGTCTCTCGCCGGAGCGCCGGCGGCGAGCGCGGCGCGAGCGACGGCGTCCGGTCCGTCCGCGGGAAGCAGGGTGGGCTCGGGTCCGGGCAGCAGGTTCTGATGCGTCATGGTGCCAGTCTGCCCGGGCCGCCCCCGCGTCGCGAGGGTCCGGCCGGCCACCGGAGTGGTCAGTGCCGGTGGGTACGTTGACCGGTGAGGAGGCGTTGATGAGCACACTGACAGACCGTCCCCACGCCGCGCTGATCGTGATCGACGCGCAGAACGGCGTCGTCGCGCAGGTCCACGACCGGAAGAATGTCGTCGCCAACATCGGAATCGCCGTCGACCGGGCCCGGGCGAGAGGCGTGCCCGTGGTCTGGGTCCAGGACTCCGCGGAGGACCGCGAGCCGGGCAGCGAGGCCTACGCGATCATCCCCGAACTCGACCCGCTGGCCGACGAGCCGCGGATCGAGAAGCAGTACGGCGACGCGTTCGAGGACACCGACCTCGAGGGGGTTCTCGCTGCCCGCGGCGTGGGCCGGCTGTACATCGCCGGCGCCCAGACGGACGCGTGCATCCGGTCCACCTTGCACGGCGCGATCACCCGCGGGTACGACACCGTCCTGGTCTCGGACGCCCACACCACAGAGGACCTGACCGAGTGGGGCGCACCGAGCCCGGAGCAGGTGATCGCCCACACCAACCTGTACTGGCGGTCCCACTCCGCCCCCGGACGCGAAGCAGCAGTGACCACGGCGGCCGACCTGTTCGGCTGAGTGCCCGCTGGTCGCCCCGGGTCCCCTTAGTCATCCCGGGCTCGACCCGGGACCCCGCAAGCTGCCCCACCAACCGGCCCACCAGATCCCGACGGCCGCCAGGGCGACACAGCGGGGGTTGCCCAGCGCACCGTCCGCGGATAATGGGCCGATGATCTCCGCGGACCAGGCAGCGCGCTACGACGCCCTCATGCAGCGGCTCGAGCGCCGGTTCTTCCCCGACACCAGGGCGTGGGTGTGCGGACGCGCCCGCGGTGACACCCTCGAGGTCGCCGTCGGTACCGGGCTGAACCTGCCGCACTACCCGGACGGGATCCGGCTGACCGCGCTGGACCGCGAGCCGGCCGTCCTCGACTTCGCCAGGCGGCGGGCGCACACGCTCGGCCGCGAGGTTCGCCTCGACGAGGGCGACGCCGCCGCGCTGCCCTTCCCCGACGAGTCGTTCGACACCGTCGTGGCCACCTTCGTGCTCTGCGAGGTGGCCGACGACGCCCACGCGATCCGGGAGGCGCTGCGCGTGCTGCGTCCGGGCGGCAGCCTCGTCCTCGCCGACCACGTGGTGGCGACGAATCCCCTCGTCAAGGTTGGTCAGCACCTCCTCGAAGCCCTGACGATCCCGCTGTCGGGCGAGCACTTCACCCGTCGGCCCAGCACCCACGTGACCGCAGCCGGAGCCGAGGTCGTCAGCAGCGACCGCTTCACGCACGGAGCGATCGAGCGCCTTCACGCGCACAAGCCCGCCCGATAGGGGTTGAAAAGCGGACAGACCCGTTTTCCGCCGGCCAGGGTGGCCACATCACAAGTCGCCACGAGTGGGTTGGTCCCGCGGGCCGGTGCGGATCAGAGCGCCCAAACCCACATCACCAGGGCAATGATGTGGGAGATGGTGCCGGACGGTTCCCCCGCGGCGGACGCGGCAGTAGTCTCCTGCCGGGCGTGGACGGCCGCCGCGAGTAAGTTCTGGGGGTGCAGCTGTGACCAGTGAGACCGTGTCAGACCCGATCGATCGCACCCGGTTCCCGGTCGACGAATGGAGCTTGCGCGAGACGCGCTACGACCCGACCGACCTGGGCCTCACCGAGTCGCTGTTCGCCGTCGGCAACGGCTACCTCGGCATGCGCGGCAACGTCGAGGAGGGCCGGGACGCCCACGCGCACGGCACCTTCATCAACGGCCTGCACGAGGTCTGGCCGATCCACCACGCCGAGGACGCGTACGGCTTCGCCAAGGTGGGCCAGACCATCGTCAACGCCCCCGACGCGAAGATCATGCGGCTCTACGTCGACGACGAGCCGCTGCTGCTGTCCGTCGCGGATCTGGAGAAGTACGAGCGGACGCTGTCGTTCCGCGACGGCGTCCTCACCCGCGAACTGCTCTGGCGCACGCCGTCCGGCAAGCACGTGCACCTGAAGTCCCGGCGAATGGTGTCGATGGCCGAGCGCCACCTCGCCCTGATGGACTACGAGATCACCCTGCTGGACGCCGACGCCCCGCTCGTGGTCAGCTGCGAGATCCTCAACCGGCAGGACGGCCAGGACGAGTTCCACGTGAAGGCGGCTGCCATGGGCACCGGCTTCGACCCCCGGCGCGCAGCCAGCCTCACCGGGCGCGTCCTGGAGCCGGTGTCGAAGTGGGAGGGCGGCGGACGGTCGGTGCTCGGCTATCGCGTGGCCACGTCCGGGATGACGCTGGCCGTGGCGGCCGACCACAGCATCGAGACCACGGACGACGTCGAGCTGCTCACCCAGGTCGAGGACGATGTCGCCAAGCACGTCTTCCGGATCCGCGGCACGGCCGGGGTGACCACGCGGATCACCAAGACCGTCAGCTACCACACGTCCCGGGTGGTGCCGCCGCTGGAGCTGATCGACCGCTGCCGGCGCACGCTCGACCGGGCCAGGGACAGCGGGCCGGCGGTGATCCTCGCCCAGCAGCGCGCGTGGATGGACGACTTCTGGGAGCGCAGCGACGTGGTGATCGGCGGCCAGCCCGGGCTGCAGCAGGCCGTCCGCTGGAACCTGTTCCAGCTGATCCAGGCCGCGGCGCGGGCGGAGGGCACCGGCATCCCCGCCAAGGGCGTGACCGGCTCCGGCTACGACGGCCACTACTTCTGGGACACCGAGATCTACGTGCTCCCGTTCCTCACCTACACCTCCCCCGGTTTCGCCCGGAACGCGCTGCGATTCCGCTACACGATGCTGGACGCCGCGCGCCGGCGTGCCGTCGACCTCAACCAGCGCGGCGCCCTCTACCCCTGGCGGACGATCAACGGCGAGGAGGCGTCCGCCTACTACGCGGCGGGCACCGCGCAGTACCACATCGACGCCGACATCGCGCACGCGGTGTCGCAGTACGTGGCCGCGTCCGGCGATGAGGGCTTCCTCGCCCGGGAGGCGATCGACATCCTGGTCGAGACCGCGCGGCTGTGGGCGGACCTGGGCTTCTGGCGGCGCACGGACGGCGCCGGCAGCTCCGAGCAGTTCCACATCCACGGAGTGACCGGTCCGGACGAGTACACCGCGGTGGTGAACGACAACCTGTTCACCAATGTGATGGCCCGCGCGAACCTGCGGGCGGCCGTCCGGGCGCTGCGCTGGCTGGAGACCTACGACGTGGACGCCTATGCCCACGCGCTGGAGCGGCTGTCGCTGACCGCGGACGAGATCGAGGGCTTCACCCGGGCGGCGGAGGCCATGCACGTCCCGTTCGACGAGGGGCTCGGCATCCATCCGCAGGACGACGACTTCCTCTCCAAGGAGTTGTGGGACCTGCCCAACACGCCCGCGGACAAGCGTCCGCTGCTGCTGTACTACCACCCGCTGGTGATCTACCGGCACCAGGTGCTGAAGCAGGCGGACGTCGTGCTGGCGCTGTACCTGCAGGGCGACGAGTTCAGCCTCGACGCCAAGCGCGCCGACTTCGAGTACTACGACCCGCTGACCACCGGCGACTCCACGCTGTCTGCGGTGGTGCAGTCGATCATCGCCGCCGAGGTGGGCTATGCCGAGCTGGCCGAGCGCTACTTCCGCTCGGCGCTGTACGTCGACCTCGCCGACCTGCACCGCAACACGGATGCCGGCGTGCACGTCGCGTCCCTCGGCGGACTGTGGCAGGCGCTGGTCGCCGGCTTCGGCGGCATGCGGGACTACCTGTCGGTCTGGTCGTTCGACCCACGGCTGCCGGCGAGCTGGGAGTCCCTGACGTTCCCGCTGACCCTGCAGGGTAACCGGCTGCGCGTGCTGGTCGAGCACGAGACGATCACGTTCACGCTCGAGACCGGGACGTCGCAGGCGCTGCCGGTGACCGTCCAGGGACGCCAACTGCTGGTGACCCGGGACGCCCCCCTGGTCGTACCGCTGGAGCCCACGCCGGTGCTGTCCGGACGCCCCTCCGTACGCGACATCGTCGGCGCCGTCCGCGAGGACGGCTCGGTCATCCAGGCCACCGTCCCCGCCCACCCGACCTTCGAGGACGTCGACCTCACCTCCTGACCCCACCGATCCGGCGTCTCGACAAGCTCGACGAGCAATGTCAGAGAAGGAAGCCCACGACGAACGAGCACACCCCTCCCGGTCCCTGAGGAGGCTCGCGAAGAACGAGCGAGCCGTCACGAAAGGGGCCCCCACAAGCCCTGCGTCCAGGCCACCGATCACACGTAGCGCCGGGCCACGCTCAGGGCTTCGCGGCCATAGCCGCCACCGAAGAGCAGCGCGTGGAACATCAGCGGGGACAGGGCGTGCAGGGCCAGCCGGTCGCGCCAGCCGTCCGCGAGCGGGGACGCCTCGTCGTAGCCGGCGTACACGTCGTCGAGGTGGGCCAGCCCGAACAGGGCGAGCATGCCGAGGTCGGCCTCGGCGTGGTCACCGCGGGCGAGAGGGTCGATCAGCACGGCGCCGGTGGCCACGTCCGCCCACAGCACGTTGCCGGCCCACAGATCGCCGTGGACGCGCGCGACCGGCGTGGTGACCAGCGCGGGCTGGGGCGCATCGAAGTCACCGGCGCACAGCCGCTCGCAGAGGCGGTCGTAGGTCCGGGCGGCGGCTCCGTCGATCGCGCCGGCATCGCGCAGGCGGGCGGCGAAGACGGCGATCCGGAGGTCGGCGTAGAACGCGCCCCAGGTCGCCGGAGCATCGGCCGCGTCGAGCACGTACGGCTGCCGGGAGCGGCCGATCGTCGTCCCGCCCGGCCAGTCGTCCGGCGGACAGCCGAACCAGCCCGCCCCCGCCGCGTGGGTGTGAGCGAGCGATGCGCCCAACGCGCGGGCGGCGTCGCGGGACGCCCGCACCTCGTCGATGCGCTCGATCTCCAGCCGGGTGCGGCTGGCCGAAACCACTCGCGCGATCCGAGCACCGCCGGACGGCTCGGCGTCGGCCAGCCAGCGCAGTCCGGCGGCCTCCTGGTCGAGGCGATCCAGTTCGCCGTCCGCCGTCTTGGTGAAGGTCCGCACCCGCCCAGCGTACGAAAGGGGTGAACGGGAATGGGACCTGTCCCCAGGCTCGCCGGGGACAGGTCCCATTCCCGTTCAGGCCAGGGCCCAGGCGTGGGCGGGGACCTGCAGCGGGCCGTTCAGGCCGGGCAGTTCCGCGGCCTCGTCGCCCGCGTTGAGCGCGAGGGTGAGCCGCTCGTGGCCGCCGTCCAGGTTGATTGCGATCGTGTCGTTGGTCACCGCACCCACCGACAGGCCGGCCCAGGCCAGCCACGGATGCGTGCGGCGCAGATGGACGAGCCGCTGGTGCAGCTCGAACGTCGGACGGCCGAACGGCGCGAGTCCGCCGGGATCCACCGGGAAGGGCGGACGGACGGCGTCGTCCCCCGTCGGTCCGTCCGTCTTCTCGGCCGTGAAGCCCTGCTCGTCCCCGGCGTAGATCGCCGGCACGCCGGGCAGCAGGAGCAGCAGCGCATCGGCGAGCGCCAGGTGGCGGCCGTCGATGAGTTGCGTCGCGATCCGGGTGGTGTCGTGGTTTCCCACGAAGTTCAGCGGACGGAATCGGCTCGCGAACCGGGCGTGCCGGGTCAACGTCCACGCGAGCTCGTGCAGGTTGCGATCGTTCAGCGAGCTCCAGATCGCCTTCCACAGCTCGTACTCGGTCACGGAGTCGACGCCGGAGCGCTCCACGAAGTCGACATAGTCGCCGTGGATCACCTCGGCGAGGATCCACGCGTCCGGGTGCGCCCGCTTGACCCGCTCGACGATCGGACGCCAGGCCTCCGGCCCGGCGGCGTACGCGGCGTCGAGGCGCCACCCGTCCACGCCGCGGTCCAGCCAGTGGGTCATCACGCCGACCACGTAGTCCTGGACGGCGGGGTTCGCCAGGTCGAGCTCGACGAGGTCGAGATTGCCCTCGAAGCCGCGCGGGTAGCCGTCCACCCAGCGGATCCAGCGGCCGGACGCCGAGTCCGGGCCGTCGGCGAGCGCCCGGCGGACGATGTCGTGCTCGTGCGAGACGTGGTTGAACACCCCGTCCAGCAGCACCCTGACACCCCGCTCCTTCGCCTTCCGGACGAGGTCGTCGAAGTCGGCGTCATCACCCAGCCGCGGGTCGATGCGGTCGTGGTCGAGGGTGTCGTAGCCATGGGTCCGGGACGCGAACACCGGCGCGAGCAGGAGACCGTTCGCGCCCAGCTCGAGCACATAGTCGAGCCAGTTGGCCAGCCGCCACAGCCGGTGCTCGACGTGGTCGATCGCCTCCCGCTCGGCGTCCACGAAGCGCAGCGGATAGCAGTGCCACCAGATCACGCTGTCGGGCCAACCCATGGCGTCCCTCCCAAGTGAGTGTTCCTCAATACGTTATTGAGACTAGCTCATTAAGGGCTATGATGTCCATCATGAGAAGTGCGGATCGCCGTGCGCGGCAGCGGCTCAGCCCGCAGGAGCGCACGGACGCGATCCTCGCCGCCGCGGCCGGGGCGTTCACCTCCACCACCTACGACCAGGTGTCGGTGAGCGGCGTGGCGGTGGCCGCGGGCGCGTCGGAGGCCCTGGTCTACCGGTACTTCGAGAACAAGTCCGGGCTGTACACCGCGGTGGTGCGCGAGCAGCTCGATCGGCTCGCCGCCCGGCAGCGGGAGGCGGTGGCGGCCCTGCGGCCCGGCACGTCCGCCCGCGACCAGGTGCGGGTGACCATCGAGGCCGTGCTCGACCACGTGCGGGCGGTGCAGGCGGCGTGGGCGTCCCCGTTCTTCACCGGCGCGTACGAGCCCGCCGCCGTCCAGAGCCTGCGCCGGCAGTACCGCCAGGACTTCGTGGCCAGCCTCACCGACCAGCTGCAGAACCCCGGCTACCGGCGCGCGCACCTGGCGATCGTCGGGTTCCTCGGCTACCTGGGCGCCGCCGCCCAGCAGTGGGTGGACGACGGCTGCCCCGACGCCGACCGCGGACCTCTCGTCGAGGCCGCGCTCGGAGCCCTGCAGGGTGCTCTGGGCGACTGGGGATCGCTGCGTCCGCCGGCCTGAGCCGCTCGCCCTGCCGTGCACTCGCCTGGGTCGAGCGACTCGGCGAATCGATTTGCGCACCAGACCCGCGGAAATCGTCCCGCTCCAGCGGAACCAGAGGTCTACTGCGCAATTCGCGCCATGGCCCGGGAACTCACGGGATCCCGGGTCGAGCCCGGGAGGACGGGGGGCGAGCCGGGACGACGGCGTGGTCCACCGAGCGCGAGAAATCAGCGACGCGCGAGCTCGGGGCGCAGCGTGTAGTCGGTGAAGCCGACCTTGTTGCCCCAGGGGTCGACGACCTCCGCCGTGAGGCCGGTCGGGATCGGGAAGGTCGTGGTGCCGACCTCCCTGGCCACGGCCGCAGCGTCCGCGACCTCGAACCAGAGCCTCGCCGGGGTCACCGACTCCGATCGCACGAGCACGACGCCCGCCACGTCGCCACCGACGTCCAGAACGGCCAGGTCCGGCGTCCGCAGCGTCACCCGCAGGCCCGCGACCCGCTCGTACCACGCCACACCCCCAGCCGCGGGCTCTTCGTGATCAGGTCGAAGCCGCGACCCGCTCGTACCACGCCACACCCTCGTCGAGGTCGGCCACCTCGACGAACACGTTGTCGATGCCGCGGGGCTCAGGCACGTCCCACCAGCTTCGGGTGGTTGCGCCAGGCCGGGAGGGTCGCCATGTGGGCGCGGGTCTCGGCCTCGAGCTGCTCGCCGGGGGCGTCCGGGTTGCGCCGGGCCTGCCAGGCGACCATCTTCTCGAAGCGGGCGTCGAAGTCCTGCAGGTTGCCGTCGGCGTCCGTGCAGGACTGGCAGTACTGGCCCGACTCGATCGGCATGCCGCAGCTCTCGCAGCTCAGGGTGGTCATTTGGGTTCCTTTCCTGCGGCTGCCACGAGGGCGTTCAAGCCCTCGATCAGGCCGCGCTGGGTTGTTTCGTCCAGGTGGTTCATGGCCTCGGCCAACAGTCGGCGGTCGAGGACGTCCGCGTCCGCCCGCAGTCGCTCGAAGCCCGTCTCGGTCAGCCAGACCAGGGTGCGGCGGCGGTTGTCGGGGTCGGGCTCGCGCTCGAGCAGGCCGTGGCTCTCGAGCTGGCTGACGATGTCGCTCACCACCGATTGGGCCCGCTCCAGGTGCTTCGCGGCCTCACCGATCGACACCGGACCGGTCTGCACGAGGTGCTGCAGCACGGCACGCGAGGCGTTGGTGAGCTCGGTGCGGCGACCGTCCCGGCGGTGAAAAGCGAGGAAAGTCGCAGGAAACGCCTCGCAGAAATCGCCGGCCGCGCTCACCCGGGGGTCCCCACGGAGTTGTTCGGGGCACAGTTGAGGAGAAGTACTCTGTGGGGTGCTCACTGGACCATCGTCCGGCGCGCCCCATTCATCGTCAATCCCGATGGGAAGACCTTCCGCCGCCGGTCACCGACGTCCCCTACGATGCCCACATGACCGATGGCATCAGCCTGGACCCCGAGGCTGTCACCCGGCAGGCCGGACGGCTGGGGGACGCGGCCTCGGGCCTCGCCCTCACGCCTCCCGCGACGCCGGACGCGGGGCGCTCGTCCAACGAGGTGACCGACCTGCTCGAGGTGATCACCGACCAGCTCACCGCCGCGGCGGGCAGCCTGACCAGCCTCGCCGAGGCCGCCCTCGACGCGGTCGCCGCGTTCGAGGCACAGGACGCGCAGGTGCAGCAGAGCCTGCAGCCCTCACCCGCCCCCAGCCCGACCCCGTCGCGATGATCGACACCCGGGTCTTCGGCGACCCCGCCGCCTGCCTGGCGACGGCCGACTCTCTCGCCGGCGTCAAGAGCACCGTCGAGACGACCGCGGACGACGTGATCGGCGTCGCCCGCAGCGTCCCCGACGGCTGGGAGGGCCTGGCCGGCGAGGCGTTCGCCGAGCAGGTCAAGCAGGCCGGGACGAAGCTGGACGACCTCGCGTCCCAGGTGGACGAGGTGCGGCTCGCCCTGACCGACTTCGGCCACGCACTGGCCGCCGTCCGCAGCGGCATCGCCGACGCACGCGGCGCCGCGTCCGCCGCCGGGCTGCCCCTCACCGCGGACGCGATCCGGGAACCCCATCGCCCGGCGGACGAGACCGATGCCGCCGCCGTCACCGCCTACAACCGCAAGGTGGCCGTCTACAACGCCTGCGTGACCACGGTCGCCGACCGGCGCGACCAGGAGGACGCTGCGCACTCGGCGCTGACCTCCGCGCTGTCGGCCGCCCGGCACACCGGTCCGGTCGAATGGTTCCTGGCGACGCTCGGCTTCATCCCACGGTCGGGATCCGACGGCGGCGATCTGGCCCTGTTCGGAGCCGCCCAGGGGCTGAAGTACAGCGGCTGGGCAGCCAGGCTGCTCCGGTCCGGCAACATCCGGTTCACGCCCCGCCTGCCGAACGGCCAGTTCCGCACGGTGGGCGACATGTCGGTGTGGCAGAGGATGTGGGCTGGTCGCACGGCCAGCAACTGGGTGGGCAAGCCCTATCAGGGAGCCAGCGCCGCCCGCTGGGCGACCGTCGGCAAGTGGGCGGGCCGGGCCGGGACGGTCGTCGCGTTCGCCGCCAGCGCGTGGGGACAGTGGAGCGCCGACGCCGACGACCCGTCCCTGAACACGGGAGCGAAGGTCGCCCGCGCCGCCACGGTCGGCGCCGCGACCGCAGCCGGAGGCTGGGCCGGCGCGTGGGCCGGCGCTCAGGTCGGCGCCGCCATCGGCACCCTCGGCGGCCCGGTGGGCGCGGCGGTCGGCGGCATCGTCGGCGGCGTGATCGGCGGCGTGATCGGCTCCGGGGTGGGCCAAGCGGCCGGGGACTGGCTCAAGGGGGCCATCGGGGACACCATCGGCTCGTGGTTCGACTGAGCCATGGTCCCCGGAAACGTCTGGATGCTGCTCGGCGGCCTGGCCATACTCGGGCTGCTGAAGCTGCTGCGCAACCACTTTCGAGGCTGGACGCAGGACGAGACCAACTTCTTCACCGTCGGCTACTTCTTCCCGCTGCTCGGGATCTCGCTGGTGCTGCTGGGCATAGGCGGGTTCCGGGGCGATCGGCGCTATCTCCCGCCCAGTCCGCTCGATATCACGCTCGATGTGACGCTCATGGTGGGCCTAGCATTCGTGCTGCTCGCCGTCGCCACGATCTTCGGTCTGCGCATGCCGTCGATCCTCCTGCCGCGCTGGGCGCGCACCAAGGCCGGACGCGACGCCGCTCAAGTAGCCATCCCCGACAACCCCGAACTGCTGCTGACCGACCACGCCCGCACCGTCGACCTCACCGTGCCCGGCTTCAGCGACGACTGGATCTCCCCACGCTCCCGACCGCACGGACCCCTGGTCACCGCCAAAGCCAGAACAGCACTGCCGTCGGGCTACCACCCCACCGTGACCGTCACCCGATACGAGCTCGGCAGCCTCGACCTCACCACCTGGACAACAGTCAGCCCCGACACCACCCCCGCCGAACAGACCCCCGTCACCTTCGCCGGACGACCAGCCATTCACACGACCACCCGGAGAACAGTCGACGGCCGTGAACTGACCACCTGGACCTGGGCAACCACCGACGACGGCGAGGGCCTTCGCCTGGCCATCACCTGCGCCACGGCCGACGCCCCCGACTACGCCACCACCGCCGCTGACATCGCAGCCTCGCTCACCTGGAAGGACGGCAATGACCCCATCACCGGACGTCCCCGCCGCGGCCACTGACCTGGCCAACCCCGCCGAAGGCCTGCGGCTGCACTGTCCGGGCGCGTGGAGTCCGGTCGATCCGGGCGTGGAGGGCCTCGCGCTGGCCGCGGTGGCCGACGGCGACCCCGCCTCCGGCTTCCGTCCCACGGTCGTGGTCAGCCGTTCCACCGTGGGCACGCTCAGCCTGCCCGACTGGGAGGCCGGCACCGAGGCCCTGCTGGCCGAGCGGCTCACCGGCTACCTGCTCCTCGACGGCGGCGCCTCCGAACTGGCCGGTGGCGAGGCGAGCTACCGGCTCGCCACCTACGTCAACGATGCCGGCATGGAGCTCACCGCCCAGCAGTGGTCGACCATCGTGGCCACGCAGGGACTGTCCTTGACCGTCACCTGCGCGACCGACGACTTCCCCGAGTTCCGGGAGTCGTCCGAGGCGATCGCCGCCTCCCTGCGCTGGGAGGCCGCCCGATGATGCTCGTCGAGTTGTCCACCGGACGGCTGCGGCTCGGCGGCCATCACCTGGACGCCCTGCTGCGCGGTCTGGGCAGCCCCTTCGCACCGGTGGACGCTGAGTCGGGCCCCGCCGCAGCCGAACTGGACGCGGCGTGGACCGAACTGGTGGACGCCGGGGTCGTCACGACCGCGGGGCAGCCGGCCGAGGCCTTCGCCGGCACCTTCGCGACGCTCGCCGCCCCTTGGCTCGCCGTCCAGGTGGGACTGGTCGGAGCCGGAGGCGAGAACGCGCACCAGGTGTGGGCCGGACCCACCCAGGGTGTGGCCGCCGCGCACGTCCGGGACGGGTGGTACGACCTGATCCCGATCGGCCCCGGCGGGGTGCCGGCGGCGGTGGCGCGGTTGTGCTCGCTCGGTCCCCGCCCGCGCGTGGCCGAGGGCGAGGCGCTGGTGGCCGCCGATGTGCTGGACGCCTTCGTCTCGGCCCGCGACACGGGTCCGGACGGGGCGGCCGCATCCCGTTTCCTCCCCCGCCTCGACCGGTGGCCCGCGGTGGCCGCGGCCGTCCGGGCGGGCGACTGGCGGATCGTCCAGGTGTCCGCGGACTGGGCGCCCGGACTCTTTGCCGGCGCGGAGGAGGCGGCCGCGTCCTCGATGTCGCTGCTGCTGCTCGACACCCCCGGCGGGCTCCTGCTGCTCGTGCCCGGGGCCGAGGACGTGATGCTGCAGGCGGCCACCCCCACGGACGTGTGGCAGCTGCTGGTCTCCATCACGCGTCCGCCGGCCGACCTGGTGCTGGACAGTCCGTTCGCGCTCGCGTCCCGCTGACCACCCTCCGGAGAGCGCGGGCAAGCGGCGGTAGCGTTGCCTCCGTGGAGCAGGACCCGCCAGAACCGACCAACGCCGAGCCCTCTTTCGAGGACACCCCGGAGCAGGAACCCGCCGGAACGGCCTTCGACGAGCACGAGCACGAGGACGCCCTCGAGCCGCGGCACCTGGTCCGGCGCTCGAACGTGGTGCTGCGGGCCGGCATTCTGATGCTCGGCGCGGGCACGTCCGGCCTGCGCGTGCGCGAGGTGATGCGGGCCGTCGCGCGCACCGTCGGACTGAAGCGGATCAAGGCCCAGGTCACCTACACCGACATCGTCCTCACCGTGCAGCGGCGCGGCACGTTCCGGACCCAGGTCGCCGAGGTCAGCGCGCCGGGCGTGAACGCGCACCGGATCGCGATGGTCAAGGACTTCGCCGCGAACCTGCCCGAGCGCGCCACCGTCGCGGAGGTGGACGCGATGCTGGACGACATCGAGCACACGCCGCGGCTCTACCCCGCCTGGCTGCTCGTGCTGCTCGTCGCCCTGGCGTGCGCGTCGGTCACCGTGCTCGCCAACGGCAGCTGGCGGGAGGTGATCGCGGTGCTGCCGGCGTCCGCGCTGGCCTACTGGCTGAACCGCAGCCTCAGCGCCCGGCAGCTGAACCACCTGGCGGTGGTGCTGACGTCCGCGGCGACCGCGACCGGGCTGTACCTCGCGTTCACCCGCCTGCTCGACCTCGCGTTCGGCGGGCCCGGGCCACGGATGGCGGCCGGCCTGGTCTGTGCCGCGATCTTCCTGATCCCGGGCTTCCCGCTGGTGACCGCGGGCCTCGACCTCGCCCGGATCGACCTGCTCGCCGGGGTGCCGCGGCTGACCTACGCGGCCATGGTGCTGCTGTCGATCACGATGGGGGTCTGGGCAGTGGTGACCGTCAGCGGGGCGTCCCCCGACCCGGTGCCCGCGCTGGACGGTCCGCCGGCGGCGGTGTGGACGGCGCTGCTCGTGGCGAGCTTCTTCGCGGTCTTCGGCTGGGCGATGATGTTCAACTCGCCGTGGCCGGCGGCCGTCGCGTCCGGTGTGGTGGCGATGATCGGCAACGTCCCCCGGCTGCTGATGCTGGACGCGGGCGTCAAGCCGCACGTCGCGACCTTCGTCGGCTGCTTCGTGATGGGCCTGCTCTGCGCGCTCGCCGCGGGCCTGTTCGACATGGAGAAGATCATCATGACCGTGCCGACCGTGCTGGTGTCGATCCCCGGGTCGGCGGCACTGCGGACGCTGATCTACTTCGACCAGGCCGACGTCGTGCGGGCCATGCAGAACGGCGTCGCGACCGTCCTGGTGGCGATCGCCATGGTGGCCGGACTCGCCGGCGCCCGGATGCTCACCGATCCGGAGTGGGCGTTCACCCGTTCGGACCCGCCCACCTGGGACCTCGCCACCGTGTTCCGCCGCGGTCGCGGCTGAGCGGTCGGCTACCAGCCGCGGGACTCCCATTCGGGTAGGTGCGGGCGCTCCGCGGCAAGCGTCGTCGGCTTGCCGTGGCCCGGCCAGACGACGGTGTCGTCGGGGTAGGCGTCGAAGATCCGCTCCACCACGTCGCCGAACAGCGAGCGGAAGTCGCGGGCGTTGCGCGTCCGGCCCACCCCGCCCGGAAACAGCGAGTCGCCGGTGAACAGGTGCACCGGCGCCCCCGGTCGCGCGCACGCGACGGTGACCGAGCCGGGCGTGTGGCCGCGCAGCGCCACCACGTCGAGCGGGACGTCGCCCAGGTCGAGCACATCCCCGTGGTGCAGCCGCCGGACGATCGGCACGCCGGTGGCGGAGGTGATCGCGGCCGCATCGTCCGCGCCGGCGAGGGTCTCCGCCTCCGGGTGGGCGGACGCGATCGCGGCGAGCGCGCCGATGTGGTCGTGGTGGGAGTGCGTGGTGAGCACGTACCGCAGCCGCGCGGACGGGGCGTCCCCGGCACCGGCGACCAGCAGGGCCTCCACGCGCTCCGGCTCGGCCGCGGCGTCGATCAGCAATTGCTCGCCGGATGCGGCGGTGAGCAGGTACACGTTGTTGTCCATCCCGCCGAC
>NZ_JARKPQ010000280.1 GCF_029975155.1 Propionicimonas sp.
TCCCGAGGCGGCCAGAAATGCGTTTGACGGCGCTGTGGCTAGTCTAGCCGAATCCCCCCGTTGCCTGTGCTGCCGGCGTCCGCTGTCCGATCCGAGTTCGGTCCGCCGAGGATACGGGCCGCGATGCTTCGCCCGGCTACACCTCGGTCAGCGCCTCGCCATGGTTGAGTCTGCTCGGCAGCGTCTCGACCATCTCATCTCGCTGCTGCCCGTCCTGGACGGCGACCAGCTGGAATCGGTCGACTCGGCATTGGCCGACCTGCTCGACGCCCTCGGCATCGGGTCGGTGATCGTATGACCGCGACATTGTTCACTGCGCAATCTCAGGTTCGCCGTGCGCTGGCCGGCCTGGATCTTGGTAGTCACGTTGGCGACCTGGTGCGCGACGCGATCGGTAGCGCCTTGCCGGCCCCGTGGGAAGCTCGAGCCCGCGTCTTCGAGGACTGCCGGCCGAAGCCGGGTGACTACCTCGGCTCTGATCCGTCAGCTGCTGCCCGGATCGATGCACGCTGCGCACGGTCGGCTGCTGCCTGCCGTCTGCACGCCGCTCTGCTGCGCGGTGACGATCTTCTTGATGCTGACCATGCCGGTGACCGCCGACTGCTGGGGGTGACCGTATGAGTGATCGCGATCCGCGCAAGCGGATTGGGTCCGAGGATCTGCCCGAGAATATGCGGTCGCTGGTTCCGGGAGCACATGCCGGCGATCGTCAGCAGCGCGCTGACGAATCTGGCTGTCACGGTGATGGTGAGGGCGGGCCGAAGCTGTCGGCCGCGGCGTTGTTGGTGGAACTCGCGTTGGAACGGTACCGGTTCGGGTGCACGCCGGAAGGCGAAGCGTTCGGCGTGCCGAAGACCAGCGGTCATGTCGTGCGGATGCTGCGAGGATCACGCACAAGTCTGCGCGCTGAACTGGCGCGGCTGTATCGGCAGAAGACAAGCCGGGTAGCGCCTCAGCAGGCGCTGGCCGATGCCATGCTCACCTTGGAAGGCGAAGCCCAAGATTCCGAACCCGAGCCGGTGCATCTTCGGATAGCCGAGGCGGTCGGGGCGCTGTGGCTGGACCTGGGTGACGCGGATGAAACGGTGATACGTGTTGAC
>NZ_JARKPQ010000298.1 GCF_029975155.1 Propionicimonas sp.
ACTGGGCGGGGCGTGCCGTGCCGCAACTTCCACTGCTCAACTTCCGGCGCGAGAGGGGGGCTGCTGTGCCCATCGTCGAGGTCGACCAGGAGGGCATGGCCGCGCATGACTCCCCGACAGGGGGTGCGACTGTCCGCGAAGCTGTGTGCCCTCTCGCGGACGTTCTCCTCATTGCCGAGGACCTCCTTCTGCAGGCCAGGAGGTTGGCCGATTCCGGCGCACCCACAGAGGCGGTTGAGGCGATCCTCAACTACGTGACCGCCTTGCGGGAAGGCGGCAGCTGATGGCCGGCTACGGCAGACCCGTCAGTCAGGCGGAGCGGGCCGCAGCGGCGGAAGCCCGGCAGGCGACGCTGGACAAGCTCCACACCCAACTCAGTGAAGGCACCCTCGCCCTCAACGATCCGCAGGCTTGGCAGGCCTGGCTGAAGTTCTCCAGCCAGTTCCACCGGTACTCGTTCGGGAACAGCCTGCTCATCATGCTCCAGGACCCCCAGGCGACCCACGTCGCCGGCTACCAGGCGTTCAAGGCCATGGGACGCCAGGTGCGCCGCGGGGAGACCGGCATCAAGGTCCTCGCTCCCATCACCCGCCGCGAGCCCCGCCTCGACGCCGCCGGCCAACCGGTGCGCGACGACCGGGGCCGCGTCCTGCACCGGACCCAGGTTGTGGCGACCAAACCAGTCACGGTGTTCGACGTCCGGCAGACCGACGGGCCTCCGCTGCCCGATCCCAAGATCGGCGAGGCCGTCCTCCTGACCGGACAAGCCCCCGCAGGGCTGTGGGACCGACTGCAAGACCTCCTCGGAGAACGAGGATTCCACGTACATCGGGGCGCGGACCTGGGCGGCGCCAACGGCTATACCGACTTCGGCCAGCGGCTCGTGATGGTCCGTGACGACGTCGACGACGCCCAGGCCGTCAAGACCCTCGCCCACGAAGCCGGGCACGTGATCCTCCACCCAGAACAGCAGGCCCGCGAGTGCCGGGGGATCCTCGAAGTGGAGGCCGAGTCCGTGGCGTATATGGTCACCAACGCCCACGGCCTCGACTCCAGCCAGTACACCTTCAACTACGTCGCCGGCTGGGCCCTGAACGCCGTGACCGAAGACCGCGACCTGGCCGACATCCTGCGCAGCACCGGCCAACGCGTCATCGGCGCGGCCGACCTCATCCTCCAAGCCACGCAGCCGACGCCCACCATCACCGCCGGAGCGCTCGACGCCCTGGAGGCGGAGGTTCGAACCCAGGTCGACCCGGCCAGATGGGAAGTCGCGCCTGCCGTTGCCGAGCCACCCCCGCAGGTGTCACCCCCAAGTCGCGCCGTCCCAGCGCCCGCCTTGTCTCTCTGACGAGGCGCCATCCGACGGTCACGCACCAACCCGAACTTCCATCCCGACA
>NZ_JARKPQ010000045.1 GCF_029975155.1 Propionicimonas sp.
GATGAAGCAAAGCGAGCGTCCGTCAGACTCAGCTGACGGACGCTCGCTTTGCTGTTGCGAGAGCCTTTACTGCGCGTACGTCCGCTTGGCTCGTTCCAGGCCGGAGACATAGCCGGAACGCGCGTACTCGGCGGCGTCCGCGTCGACCGGCACCGCGAGCATGCCGCGGGTCTGCTGCAACGTCAACTGACGGCGGTTCAGCCACGAGGTCACCCCGTCGACCAGCTGACCCGCGTACGAGGGCCCATTGCGCACCAGGGCAGCCGTCGTCATGACGACATCAGCACCGGCCAGCAGATACTTCACGATGTCTTGAGTGGTCTGGACGCCGGTGGTCGCGGCCAGCGAGGCGTTGACGCGTCCGAACAGCGTCGAAATCCAGCTGCGCGGCAGTTTCGCCTCGTCGGGATTCGACAGCTCGAACCCGGAGACCACCGTGAGCTGGTTGAGATCGATGTCGGGCTGCAGGAAGCGGTTGAACAGCACCAGCGCGTCCGCGCCGGCCTCGTCCAGGCGCCGGGCCATCTCGCCGAAGCTGGAGAAGTAGGGGCTCAGCTTCACCGCAACCGGGACGCTGACCTTCGACTTCACATCGGTCACGATCTCCACATAGCGGTCCTCGACCGAACGCCCGGTGGTGGTCAGATCACCTGGCACGTAGTAGATGTTCAACTCGATGCCGGCTGCCCCGGCGTCGGCCAGCTGACGTGCGGTATTGGACCACTCGCCCTTGGTCGACCCGTTCAGGCTGGCGATCAGCGGCACGTCGATCACCGGTGCCGCCTGCTCGATCAGCTTGAGATAGGTGTGGGTCAATCCCGACTCGTCGCTCGGCTCGATCGGAAAGTAGCTGAGCGCCTCCGCGAAGCTCTCGGTCGACCGATCCAGCAGCTCGGCCTCGCGGGCCGACTCATGCCGGATCTGCTCCTCGAACAGCGAGTACATCACGATCGCCCCGACACCGCCCTCGGACAGCGACTTGATGCCGTCCAGGGTCTGGCTCAGCGGACCGGCCGAAGCCACCAGGGGATTACGCAATGACAAGCCCATGTACTGCGTCCGCAGATCGGTGGCCCGGTCGCGCCCGGAGGGCTCGTCCTCGACGAGCAGGGATCCGGCCGGAGCCAGCTGGTCGGTGGCGTTGCTGCCCATTGCCGACTTCTGGCGGGCGGATTCCGCCGCAG
>NZ_JARKPQ010000333.1 GCF_029975155.1 Propionicimonas sp.
GGCGGTGAAGCTCGCGCTCGGATACTCGGAGTAGTAGGCCGCGAACGCCTGCTCGGCCACGTGGCGCTGCTGCTCGGGCGACACCAGGTCGTTCAGGATGTCCGGCCGCGCGACCAGCCACACCCCGGCCATGACCGCCACGAGCAGGCAGGCCGCGGTCACGGCCAGCGACCACCAGCGCACGCGGTGGAGCGCCGCGGGGATCGTCCGGGTGAAGAACTGCACCCCGGTGCTCCAGGTCAGGTCGTGCGGGCTGGCGATCCGGGCCCGGGCCTTGACCAGGGTCACCGAGAGCTCGGAGACCAGCGCCGGATCGGGGGCGTTCGAGCGCAGCAGCGAGAGGTGGGTCGCTCCCTGGCGGTAGAGCCGGACGAGTTCGTCCGCCTCGCGTCCGGTCAGCCGCCGCTGCGCGGACAGCTCCCTGAGCCGCCGCCACTGCGCCGAGTGCGCGCTGGCGAACACGTCGACGTCCACGCGCGCAAGCCTAGGTCGTCCGGGACCCGAAGGGGACGATCCACCGCTACCCTCGACCCGTGGCCGACGAGATCCTCACCGGCGAAGGCGTTGCGCTCCAGATCAGCGCGGCGTCGGTGATCGCCCGCGCCGGCGCGTGGCTGATCGACGCGGTCGCCACCGGCGTCGTCGTCCTCCTCCTGCCCTGGCTGGCGATCAGCATGATCGGCCTCGACCAGTACGACGCCGCGATGGCTCAGGCCATCGTCTACATCCTGATGGCCCTGGTGTTCCTGGTGGTGCCGATCACCGTCGAGACCCTCACCCGCGGACGCTCGCTGGGCAAGCTCGCCCTCGGCCTGCAGGTGATCCGGGACGACGGCGGGCCGGTCAGGCTGCGGCACGCGACCGTCCGCGCGCTGGTCGGCTTCTTCGAGCTGTGGCTGCTGCTGGGCGGCCTCGCGTTCATCGTCTCGATGCTCAACGACCGCGGCAAGCGCGTCGGCGACTTCCTCGCCGGGACGTACGTCGCCCGGATGCGCGGCGTCCGGTCCACCATCCTTCCGCTGACCCTCCCACCCCACCTGGCCGGATGGGCGCAGGTCACCGACATCCGCCCGCTGCCGGACGGCCTGGCGCTGCGCGCGCGGCAGTTCCTGGCCCGCGCCGGGCAGTTCCCGCCCCCCGTCCGGCACCGCCTCGGCCTGCGGCTGGCCGCCCAGCTCGAGCGGTTCGTCGCCCCGGCGCCGCCCCCGGGCACCTATCCCGAGCCGTACATCGCAGCGGTCCTGTACGAGCGCCGCCGGCGTGAGCAGGAGGCCTTCGACCGCTCCCGTCCGCGCCTGACCGCACACCTCACCGGGATCGAGACCCTGCCCTACGGAGTGCCCGACCCCGAGGCCTGACCCCCAGCACCCGGGGACAGGTCCCATTCCCGTTCACCC
>NZ_JARKPQ010000047.1 GCF_029975155.1 Propionicimonas sp.
GATTCGATGGCTCTGGCGTGCGCGGTGGCGCATCTGGCGCGGCGCGGCTGCCAGCACGCCACGGCCAGCGCCGCGGTTATCGACCACGGCCTGCAGCCGGCCTCATCCGAGGTCGCGGCCGAGGTGGCCAACCGTCTCAACGAAATCGGTCTGGCCGTGACCACCCGCCGCGTCAACGTCGCGGCGGATTCGCCCGATGGCATGGAAGCGGCCGCCCGGGACGCTCGTTACACGGCCCTGGCCGAGATGGCCGGTGCCGAGGCGGTCGTCCTGCTCGGCCATACTCTGGACGATCAGGCCGAGACCGTCCTGCTCGGCCTGGCGCGGGGGTCGGGGACTCGATCATTGGCCGGTATGCCTGCAGAGTTCGGCCGCTCACCGCAGTTCATCCGCCCGCTGCTGGGCCTGCGCAGAACCACTACCGCCCAGGCCTGCAGCGAATGGGGGGCCGCGGTCTGGTCCGACCCGCAGAACGACGACCCGACCTTCACCAGGGTGCGTGTGCGGCAGCGGGTGCTGCCGATGCTGGAGGCCGAACTGGGCCCGGGTGTCACCGAGGCGCTCGCCCGGACAGCCACCATGGCCAGGCAGGACGCCGACGCACTGGATGGGCTCGCCGATTCGCTGGTTCCCGCTGCAGGTGAAGGCCTTACCATCGACCCGCTGCGGACGATTCCCGAAGCGATCGCGTCCAGAGTGCTGCGCTGCTGGCTGGTCGATGGGGGCGTCGATCAGCCGTCCTATGCCCACGTGCAAGCGGTGAAGGCGCTGGTGGACGACTGGCATGGCCAGGCGGGCGTCGATCTGCCCGGCGGTATTCGGGTGCTGCGCGAGGCCGGCACGCTGGTCCTGGGCCGGACCCGGCACGCGGTCCGGCTCAGTGGGGACTAGGATCTGCCGAGTGGATGCCGCAGATATTGCTGATGATCTTGCACATGTATTGCTGACCTCGCAGCAGGTGAGTGACCGAGTCGCTGACTTGGCGGCACAAATTGACGCCGATTATGCCGGCCGCGAGTTGCTG
>NZ_JARKPQ010000352.1 GCF_029975155.1 Propionicimonas sp.
CCTCTTCGATCCCGGGCTCAGACGCGACGGCGCTTGGGCGGACGGCAGCCGTTGTGCGGCACCGGGGTGACGTCGGCGATCGGGCCGATCTCCAGGCCGACGGCGCCGAGTGAACGGATCGCGGTCTCGCGGCCGGAGCCGGGGCCCTTGACGAAGACGTCCACGCGCTTCATGCCGTGCTCCATCGCCCGCCGTCCGGCAGCCTCGGCGGCCATCTGTGCGGCGAACGGGGTCGACTTGCGGGAGCCCTTGAAGCCGACGGTGCCGGCCGATGCCCACGAGATCACCGCACCGGTCGGGTCGGTGATCGTGATGATCGTGTTGTTGAAGGTGCTCTTGATGTGCGCCTGACCGGCGACGACGTTCTTCTTCTCCTTGCGGCGAACCTTGCCCTTCGCGGACTTCTGGCTCGCGGTGCGGCCTGCAGTAGCCAATTCAGTTACTCCTGGATCCTTGTCCTAGGCCGCTATCAGCGGGCCTTCTTCTTCCCGGCGACAGCCTTCTTCTTGCCCTTGCGGGTGCGGGCGTTGGTCCGGGTGCGCTGACCGCGGACCGGCAGGCCCATGCGATGACGACGGCCCTGGTAGGAGCCGATCTCGATCTTGCGACGGATGTCTGCGGCCACCGAGCGCCGCAGGTCACCCTCGGTCTCGTAGTTGGCCTCGATGTGGTCGCGCAGCGCAACCAGCTGTTCGTCGGAGAGTTGGTGGACGCGGACGTCGCCACTGATCCCAGTGGCCGCCAGGGTCTCCTTGGCGCGGGTACGGCCGATGCCGTAGATGTAGGTGAGGGCGATCTCGAGGCGCTTCTCGCGCGGCAGGTCGACCCCGATGAGGCGTGCCATGCACGTACCTTTCAGGTTTTCGAGCCGGTTTCCCGACCCGCGAAGGTGTCTGGCGTGATGCGTCCCCTCACCCGTATGGCGTGGGCCCCGGCCTTCGTCCGGGGGTGGTCACCGCGGAACTCGTCCCCAGTGTTGCGATCACGTTTGCAGTGTTGCATTGCGGCTGACGCCGCGATCGGGCCCTACGGGCCCTGCTATTCAGTTGTCAATCGGCCCAACGGCCGGGTGTTCCGCGTCCCGCTGGGCGGGGCCGGGATGAGCGGGAGCTCAGCCCTGGCGCTGCTTGTGGCGCGGGTTGTCGCAGATCACCATCACGCGACCGTGCCGGCGGATCACCTTGCACTTGTCGCAGATCTTCTTGACGCTCGGCTGAACCTTCATCGAGCAACTTTCTGACTCATCGCCGGGCACAGGGCTACCCCGTGAACCGGACTGGTGGTGGATTCTTGCGGATGCCTACCGGTGCCGGAAGACGATGCGACCACGGCTCAGGTCATAGGGAGACAGCTCGACGACCACCCGGTCGGCCGGAATGATGCGAATGTAGTGCTGCCGCATCTTGCCGCTGATGGTCGCCAGCACCTTGTGCCCATTGGCCAGTTCCACGCGGAACATGGCGTTGGGCAGGGCTTCGACGACGGTTCCCTCCAGTTCGAGGGCGCCTTCCTTCTTCGCCATTACTCCCAATCGTTGAGGTTGAGTGGACGCACGCCTGCGCGAGCACAGGTCATGCAAGGGTCAACTGTACGCCACCGCCGGTTACGGCCCCAAATCGGGGACGCTCCGCCTCTCGACTCATGCCTCGTAATGCGATACCTTGTTTACCGAGGCATAGAGGTGGGCGTGGCGATCGACAAGCAACTGCTCAAGGGGACGATTCCCCTGCTGGTGCTGCACCTGCTCGCGCACGCCGACAGGTACGGCTACCAGCTGATCAAGTCGCTGGAGCAGCTCTCCTCCGGCGCGCTCAGGTTCTCCGAGGGCACCCTCTACCCCGTCCTGCACTCCCTGGAGCGAGACGGGATGCTGCGCGCCCACTGGCAGGTCGCGGCGTCCGGACGCAAGCGCAAGTACTACGCGATCACCGATCGGGGTCGTCGTGACCTCGGCAGCCGCACGGCCGAGTGGCGGACGTTCGCCGGCGCGATCGAAGCCGTGCTCAGCGAAGGGGACGACCATGAGTGAGGTGACAGAGCTGCGCCGCTACGCCCGGCAGGCCACAGCGTCGATTCCCGCCGGCGGTGAGCGCAGGGACGCGGAGGACGAGCTGTACGAGCATGCGCTCAGCCTCTACGAGGACGCTCTGGCCACCGGAGTCGACCACGACACGGCCGTCGCGGCAGCGCTGCGCGAACTCGGCGACCCGGAGCCGCTCGCCCGCGACCTCAGCCGGTCCCACCGTCAGCCACTGACGCCGCTCGCAGCCGTCCTGCTGGCGCTGACCGCCGTCGCGTTCATCGTGTTCCTCGTCGGTCTCATCGTCCTGCTCCTGAGCGCGCAGGAGCACACCGGTCTGATCCTGCTCGGGGTGCTGGTCATCGTGGCCGGCGCCGCCGCGGCCATCATCGCTCTCGGACGGAGGAAGTCATGAAACGGATCCTCGGTACCTGGCCGTACGCCCTCGGGGTGGTCGGACTGTTCGCCCTGCTCTGGACGTACCGCTTCGTCGCCTGGTCGTGCGAGGACCCCTCTGGTGGCTGCTGGGGGATCTCGCCGATGGACTGGAAGGGCACCGACATCATGATCCATCTGGCGGCCTTTCCCGCCCTTGCCTTCCTCGGCGCCGCCCTCCTCGGCTTCCGCAGGGGCTACGACGGCGTGAGCGTGCTGGTCTGCCTCGCGCTGGGCATGGCGATCCCCGAACCTCAGCTGGCCGGCTTCCCGTGGATCGACGCCAACGCCTGGATCAACAAGGACTGGTTCTTCCTCGGCCTCTACGCCGTCGTGGTGCACCTCGGCGTGGCGGCAGGGATGCTGACCCGTGCGCTGGTGCGGCGTCTGAGCGGTGGAATGCCGCGGGAGCGTCAGCGGTTATCGGTGTGATGACCGTCGGACGAGGAGGACGCGATGCGAGCGGTCGTTTTCACCAGCTACGGCGCTGCGGACGTCCTGCACCCGGAGGAGGTCGCCGCACCAGACGCCGGGCCCGGCCAGGTGCGGATCCGCGTCCGGGCGGCCGGGGTCAACCCCTTCGACTGGAAGCTGCGTTCGGGCATGATGGCCGGTGGCGCCGCCGCTCCCGAGGAGCCGGTCGTGCCGGGGCTGGAGGCGTCCGGCGTGGTGGACCAGGTCGGCGACGGGGTCACCGGCGTTGCCGCCGGGGACGAGGTGTTCGGCCTCGGCAGCGCCACCTACGCCGAGCAGGCCGTGCTGCGGGCGTGGGCGCCCAAGCCGGCGAACCTGAGCTGGGAGCAGGCCGCGGGGCTCGGCGTGGCCGGCGAGACGGCGGTCCGCGCACTGGGGCTGCTCGGTCTGCGGCAAGGCCAGACGCTGCTCGTCCATGGCGCGGCAGGCGGGGTCGGGCAGACGGCCGTCCAGCTCGCGGTGGCCGAGGGGCTGCGCGTGATCGGCACGGCGAGCGAACGCAACCACGACCTGCTGCGCGGGCTGGGCGCCGAGCCGGTCGCCTACGGCGACGGCCTGCCGGAGCGGGTGGCCGCGCTGGCCCCGGACGGCGTGGCCGGAGTGTTCGACACCGCGGGCACCCAGCTGGACGACCTGATCGCGGTCACGCGCTCGCCGGACCGGGTGGTCACGATCGCCAACTACGGCGCCGCCGAGCACGGCGCCCGGTTCACCGGTGGTGGCGGGGACGCGGCCGCCGCGCTGGCCCGGGTGGGCGAGCTGGCCGCGTCCGGACGCCTGGGGGTGCGGGTCTCCGGGACGTACGACCTGGCAGCCGCCCCCGCCGCGCACGCCCACAGCGAATCTCGCACGGCCGACGGCAAGATCGTCCTGACCGTGAGTTGAGCGTTCTGGACCGCCCCTGGGAGGCGGGAAGTAGACTTGTCCGTCGCGCACCTTTGCAGAAGGACACCACGTGGATTCACCCTCGTCGCCCCACACAGCGCTCGAACGCGAACTCGCCATCGAACAGGCGCATGTGGACCTGGTCTACGAGCACCTCGAGCAGGCCACCCGCTCGGCCCGCAGGGTCGCGTCCCAGGGCCGGGAGATCTACCGCTCCGACCGCGACACCTGGGCGCGCGAGGAGGACGGCACCGCCATGTTCGAGCGGGACGCCTTCGCCTTCCAGGCCGCCCGCCGGCTCGCCGTCCTCGACGCCGAGCACGAGGGCCTGGTGTTCGGCCGGCTCGATCACACCGACGGCGAGGTCCGCTACATCGGCCGGATCGGGGTGCGCGACGCGGAGTACGAACCGCTGGTGATCGACTGGCGGGCCCGCGCGGCCGAGCCGTTCTACCGGGCCACCGCCACCGACCCGATGGACGTCGTGCGCCGGCGGGTGCTGCGCTGCCGCAACGACATCGTGATCGGGATCGAGGACGACCTGCTCGACGACGACCACGGCCGCGATGACCTGGTGATCATCGGCGAGGGCGCCCTGATGGCGGCCCTGAAGCGTGCCCGCGGTGCGCACATGCGCGACATCGTCGCGACCATCCAGGCGGAGCAGGACGAGGCGATCCGGGCCGACTACCCCGGCGTGACGGTGATCTCGGGCGGGCCCGGCACCGGCAAGACCGTGGTGGCGCTGCACCGGGCCGCGTACCTGCTGTACTCCAACCGGCGCCGGTTCGAGCGCGGCGGGATCCTGGTCGTCGGGCCGTCCGGGCTGTTCATGGACTACATCGAGCGGGTGCTGCCGTCGTTGGGTGAGGACTCGGTGACGCTGCGTCCGATCGGTGGGGTGGCGTCGGACACACTGGGCTTCACCGCGGCGCGGATCGACGCGGCCGGGGCGGCGTCCATCAAGGGCAGCCTGCGGATGGTACCGCTGCTGCGGCGGCTGGTGAACCTGCCGCTGCTGGACGCGGGCGCCGAGCAGCCGCCGCTGCGGGTCACGGTGAAGGGCGAGGTGCTCACGCTGGACGCGACCACCCTGGGCCGGATCCGGCGGGACGTGCTCACCCGCACCAGGGCCAACGCCGGCCGTCCCGCCGCCGAGGCCGCCGTCCTGGACGCCCTGTTCGAGCAGCTGCCGGAAGAGCTCGAGCTCGACCGGGACACGATGGCCGAGCTGGTCACCGACTCCGCCACGTACCGGATGTTCCTGCAGTCGTGGTGGCCGGACCTCACCGCCCCCGACGTGCTGCGGCGGCTGGCGTCACCGCAGGTGGTGGCGCGGGTCGGCGAAGGCATCCTGGACGGCGCCGAGCAGGCCGAGCTGGCCGCGTCCTACGCGTTCGAGGACTGGTCGGTGGCCGACACCGCCCTGCTGGACGAGCTGGTGGCGATGCTCGGCCCGATCGAGTCCGACGAGGCGGACGAGCCGATGCTGTTCCTGCCCGACGGCACCGAGATCACCGAGGTCGTGACCACGGCGGACCGGTTGCGGGACGTGCGTGAGACCGATCCGAGCGCGGACCCGCACGACACCTTCGCGCACCTGCTGATCGACGAGGCACAGGACATCAGCCCCATGCAGTGGCGGATGCTGCGCCGCCGCGGCAGCCAGGCGAGCTGGACGATCGTCGGCGACCCGGCGCAGAGCAGTTGGCCCGACGTGGCGGAGTCCGAGCAGGCGCTGCAGGAGCTGATCGGTTCGGCTCCGCACCGGGACTTCCGACTGTCCACCAACTACCGCAGTCCGGCGGAGGTGTTCGAGCTGGCCTCGCAGGTGGTGCGCCGCGCGTTCCCGCAGGCCGACCTGCCGACCGCCGTCCGCTCGACCGGGGTGGAGCCGCAGCTGCTGTCGGCCGCGGAGGGGCGGTTGACCGATGAGCTCGATCGCGTGCTGACCGAGCTCGCCGGGCTGGTCGAGGGCACGATCGGGGTGATCGTCGCCCCGTCCCGGTTGCCGGAACTGGCGGTGGCGGACCTGCCCGCAGCGACGGCGCACGCCGACCGGATCTCCTTCGTGAGCCCGCTCAACGCCAAGGGCCTGGAGTACGACGCCGTCGTGGTGGTCGGCCCGGACGAGATCGTGGCCGAGTCGCCCGGCGGCGTCCGCGTCCTCTACGTCGCGCTCACCCGTCCCACCCAGCGCCTGGTCACGATCGACGTGGGCGCCCCCGGCACCTGGCGCGAAGCCCTCGCCTGACCGCCCCACACCGATCGTCGAGCCTGTCGAGACGTGAACGGAAACGGACCCGTCCCCTTTTCCGTTCAGTGAACAGAAAGGGGACGGGTCCCTTTCCGTTCAGCAGCGGTTCCGTTCAGGAGCGGTGCGGCGGGATCTGCCTCAGGGCGGCGAGGATCTCGGCGGTGGCCTTCGAGCGGTTCTGCGTGAAGAAGTGCAGGCCGGGGGCGCCGCCGGCGAGCAGCCGGTCGCACAGTTCGGTGGCGATCTCGAGGCCGACCGCGCGGACGGCAGCAGGGTCGTCCGCCACCTCGCGCAGGCGCGCGACCACCCGCGCCGGCAGGTCGGCGCCGGACAGGGCGGCGAACCGTTCGATCTGGCCGACGTAGGTCACCGGCATGATGCCGGCGACGATCGGCAGGCGGCAGCCCAGCCGGTCGATCCGCTCGACGAGCCGGAAGTAGGCGTCCGCGTCGAAGAACAGCTGGGTGATCGCGAACTCCGCGCCGGCCTGCTCCTTCTCGGCGAGCACCCTGGCGTCGAGGTCGAAGTCGAAGTGCTCGGGGTGGCCGTCGGGGAACGCACCGACGCCCACGCAGAAGTCGCCGGCGTCCTTCACCAGCCGGACGAGATCGGTGGCGTGGTCGAGGCCCTCCGGGTGCCGTTGCCAGGGCGCCGTCGGCCCGCCGGGCGGATCGCCGCGGACGGCGAGAATATGGGTGATCCCGGCGTCCGCGTACGCGGCCACGGCGCCCCGGATCTCGGCCACCGACTGGCTGACGCAGGTGAGATGTCCCATCGTCGTGGCCTGGGTCCGGGTGCGGATCAGCCGCGTCGCGTCGATCGTGCGGGCGCGGGTGGAGCCGCTGGCGCCGTAGGTGACCGAGACGAAGTCGGGGTGCAGCGGGTCGAGCCCCCCGATCGCGTCCAGCAGCTGGGTCTGGCCGGCGTCGTCCTTGGGCGGAAAGAACTCGAACGACATCGTCGCATGGTCGCGCGAGGCGAGCAGGTCGGCGATGGTCCGTCCGGGCGCTGGCATGGGGGCAAGGCTAGGCCAGCGTCCGCGAGCCGGGCGGTCTAGGCTCAGACCGTGGTCAATCTGGACGCCGCCGACCCGCTGTCGGCCCCGCTGCGGGACGCCGTGGGTGGCGAGTTGGCGGACTTCCTCGACTCCCGCGGACGGGCGCTGCGCGAACTCGGGCCGGAAGTGTCGGACCTCATCGGGCTGGCCGAGGCGTTCACCGTCGGCGGCAAGCGGTTGCGTCCGGCGTTCTGCTGCTGGGGTTACCTCGCCGCGACCGGTGGGACGGACGTGCCGCCGTGGGTCGTGCGGGCGGCTGCCAGCCTGGATCTGCTGCACGTCAGCGCGCTGGTCCACGACGACGTGATGGATGGCTCGGAGACCCGTCGCGGCCTGCCCTCGGCGCACGTCCAGCTCGCTGGCCGGCACGCCGCCGGAGGCCGACGGGGCGCTGCGGCCGACTTCGGCAGGGCGGGCGCGATCCTGCTCGGGGACCTGCTGCTGATGTGGTCGGCGGAACTGTTCGACCAGTGCGGGGCTCCGGAATCGGCGCTGGCTGCGGCCCGTCCGCTGCTCGCGTCCGTGCGCACGGAGGTGACCGGCGGGCAGTACCTGGACATCACCGCGCAGACCCGGCAGCCGCTGGACGCGCGGCGCGACCCGGCGTCCGTGCTGGCGCAGGTGCGGCGGGTGGTGGAGTTCAAGACCGCGCGCTACACGGTGCTGCGGCCGTTGCAGCTGGGTGCGGCGCTGGGCGGCGGGAGCGCTGAGTTGCTGGCGACGCTGGCCCGCTACGGCTCGCCGTTGGGCCGCGCCTTCCAGTACCGGGACGACGTGCTGGGCATCTTCGGGGACGAGGCGGTGACGGGCAAGCCGGCCGGCGACGACCTGCGTGAGGGCAAGCTGACCGTGTTGATCGCGAACGCCATGGCCGGGCTGTCGGAGGCGGATGCCGTGCGCCTCGACGCCCTGCTGGGCCGCGAACTCTCCCCGTCCGATGTTGCCGAGGCGCGCGAGCTGATCGTCCGGTCCGAGGCCCTGGACGCAGTGGAGCGGGAGATCGAAGCGGCGGCTCAGGAGGCCGTCGGCGCGCTGAGCAGCGTCGTTGAGCCTGCCCGGACGGGGCTGGAGAACCTCGCCGCGGTGGCAACCCGCCGTATGGCCTAGTAGGAGTCACTCGGCCTTCGTGGCGGCAACGGGTGGACCCTTGGCTGAGTCTCGGTGATCACCGTGTCGTGATCTAGCCACGCTGGTTGTCCCACGTGTCACATCGGTCACCTACCGGAGGCAGCGTGGCCGAGTCCGGTCACCCATCCCCTCGCCGGCGGCCACCACGTGTGGCCGAGCCTTTCGTCGGCGCGTTCAGCCCCTAGGCCCAGGGTTGTCGTGATCTGGCCACTGGACAGCCCAGTTGTGACACCAGCGCCAGCTGGGACACACAGACTGGCCGGATCACGTCAGCGTGCACGGTCTGGCGGCCGAGTCTGATCATCAGCTCGTCGCCTAATGATTTACCGTTCGTCCGCTTTACCTTGACAATGCACGCCGAGGGGACAAGGATGCTCTTGTCGACGTCGCGCGAGGGTGTGAACTGATTTGTCGAAACACGCGCTGACCGTGGGCCTTACCTTCGGGGCGCTTGCCCTGGTGATCTCGGGGTGCGGGGTATTCGGAGGAGATCCTCCGGACGCCGACCCTGGCGGTGATCGCACCAACGCTCTCGCCAACCTGCGGGATTCGTCGGGACTGTTCGTCGATCCGACGTTCTACGATTCGCCGCCCAGCGTGTATTCGACGGCATTGATCGACGAGGCGCTCGGCAGGCCGGCGTCACACCCGTCCGACGTGGCCTCTGCGGTCGCACGTGCCTGCCGCGCGGAAGAGCGGGACAAGGTCGGCAAGGCCTGGTTCAGCTGGGCGATGGCCACCGTGTTCGGCGGCGACGGCGCAACGTGCTCGCGCACGGCGGAACCACAGCGAAATGGCGACCCGAGCGCCGACATCCCGACCTTCTTCGCCTGGGCGAGTGCACAGGTCGCCGGAGGCACGCCCAAGGACCAACTGACCGCCAGTGGACGAAAGGTCCTGGGTCTCGCGTCCACCGGTCGCGTCGGGCCCTACGTGATGTGGCGCGCCGACCAGATCGAGGACCTCCTCGACCTGCCCAGCACGGCCGCGACACGACCAGCGCCGGCACCGCAGGAGCTACGCGATCCTGACGACCTCACCGAGCTGTGGGGCTGGACGATGCGATGCGGGCCTCACCCGGAGTTGTGCTCGACACCTTCCGCCATCGACGACCGGGCAGTCGCCAGGGCCGCGCTGGGCTACTCCGACGACCTCAGCCTGGCCGGGGGTCTGGCGATCCTGCGGGCACGCGGCGCCACCGAGCTCGTTGCCGAGCTGACCGTGGACGTGGAAAGACGGCGCATCAGGACTGACGACCTGCTCCGGACTACCCGCTTCTCCGGCACGATCGATGCGACGTTCGAGGTGCTTCAACTGGCGCCCGAACTCTTCCCGGGTCCCGACTCGGCGATCACCTCGGCCGAACTTGTTCGCCGGCTTGCCGTGATCCCTTCGGATGAGAGGGTCAAGCGCCTGCGCGCGCTGGCCGTCCTGAAAGCCGTGGACCCCGCTGCGTGGAAGCGCTACGAGTCCGAGGTCACCGCGGTCTCCAGCCATTACAGCGACGCGCAGCTCGGAGAGTCGTCGGTGAAGGAGTTCACAGAGGTCGGTGCAACCTTCGGCGCGATGGGCATTGAAGGACCGCCGGCGAAGCTGGAACTGTTCGAAGCCCGGGACGCAGAATCCGTGTACCACGCCCGGCTCGCCGTCGGCGGCAGTTGGGCGTTCACCAATCAGGACGAGGTGCTGAAGCACTTCAGGAAGGTCCGGCAGGACGCACTGACAGAAGCAGAGGATCCCGCCGAGCCGGTGGTGTCCTATCTGGCCGGGCTCGATGCGCTCAACGGTGCCGGACTCGAGGTCAGCGAGGACCAACGGCAGGCGATCACCCAAGCGCTGGACGCCGCATTGGGCGGGTGCGACCTTGACGGCGTGAGGGTTGAGCAGTTGTACAGGTTCAACATCGACAAGGCGTCCCCCTGCTCGCTGCAGGTCACCGTCGCCGCCGTCTTTTCCGGATTCGGGGCCAAAGCATGATTCACGTGCGAGACCTGGTCAAGTCGTATCCCGGAGCACGTTCGCCCATCATCAGTGGACTGAGCTTCTCGGTCGCACGCGGCGAAATCCTGTGGGTTTCGGGTCCGTCGGGGTCGGGCAAGTCGACCCTGTTGAACGTGCTCGGCCTGCTCACCGACGCCGATTCCGGCAGCTACCGGATCGATGGCGTGGAGATGCTCCACGCGAAGCGTGCTGCGCGCACGCAGGTACGCAGAAGCGAGGTGAGCACCATCTTTCAGCGGGGCAACCTCTTCGCGCACCTGAACGCACTGGACAACATCCTGGTCGGGATGCCGACAAGGTCCCGAGACGACGCTGCCGCGCAGTTGGGCGCCGTCGGACTGGCCGACAAGGCGAACCAGTTGGCGGGCCTGCTGTCTGGAGGTGAGCAGGAGCGAGTGGCGATCGCGCGCGCTGCAGCCCGATGCACGCCGATCCTGCTCGCCGACGAGCCTGTCGCCGGGCTGGACGACCGCAACGCGGAAACGGTGATGGATCTGCTGGCGAAGTCCGCCCAGCGGGGTGTCGCCGTGGTGGTCGTCTCCCATGACGACCGGACGGCGCACGTCGCCTCCGCCACCCTCAGCCTGACCGGAGCCACCGCATGATCAACGCGAGCCTGTTGAGGGCGAACATCCGCCAGACCCTGGCCCGCTTCCGAGCGCTGCTGATCGCGATGGCTGTGGGAACCGCGCTGCTGGTGACCTCGGGCGCCGTCGCAGGAGCGTCGATCGCGGCCGATGCCCACGAGCTCGACACGGCCTCTGGCCTCACCACCCTGGAGTTGCTCAGCGTGGCGCCGTCCGGGATACCCAAGCCGCTCACCGAGGCCGCGATTGCCAGCATCGCCAAGCTCTCTGGCGTGGACGCCACAATCGGCGGCGGCAGTGTCGGCGGCTCCCTCACCTACGTGGAGGGCGGCGGGACCGATGCGTCGGCGGTAGCCGACCAAGCGTTCGCCGGCGCGTTCTGGGCGATGCCGCGGTTCGTCTGGTCGCAGCCCCCGCTGATTCGCAACGACAACAGCGGCGGGGAACCCGCGCTGGCGCCGGGGGAGGTCGTCCTTCCGAACACCTATCTCGGCGCCGACCTCACGCCGCTCGTCGGGGCGAAGGTCGAATTGGAGTACACCGTGGCGACGGGCAAGGACCATGGAATGAGCGCCACCATGCCGCTGCGGGTGGTGGGCGTGTTCGACAACAGCAGCCCGAACCGCGCCGGCGACTCGGCCATGTACCTCTCGGACGGCGACTTCCGACGCCTGCTGTCAGCGCTGGCCGGTCTCCCGGGCGGACGGCTGTCTGCCGACTTCAGCTTCGAGTCCTGCTGGGTCAAGGCTGCCTCGGTCGCCGACGCCAACCGGTTGGCGCAAGAACTCACCACTGCCGAGTACTTCGTCAGCCGTGGCGGCAGCGAGACCGCGCTGCCGCGTGCGCTCGGCCTGCTACGGCAGGCGAACCTGATCCTGACGGTCGCGCTCGCCGGCTTCGGGATCGGCATCGGGGTCACCGTCGCCGGCACGTGGTCCAACCTGCGCCGCTGGGACGTGGGCGTGCTCGCGTCCCTCGGCTGGTCACCCGGGCGGATCCTGGCCAGCTACACCACCGAACTGGCCATCGTCGGAGGCATCGTGGGGGTGGCCGCTGCGGTGCTGGGAACGTTGCTCAGCGTCGGCACATCGCTCGCGCTGCAGTCCACCACCGTCCTGGGGATCCCGTTGCCGCCAGGAGTGGCCTGGCCGCCGTGGCTCTGGGTGGTGGGGATCGTCGTCGGTGCGCCCGTGGTCCTGATGGCGGGTGCCGCGCCTCGCGTCGTCCGCCTCGGACGGATCGAGCCGGACGATGCTCTCCGGCGGCCCGATTGAGTATTGGCAAAGCCCGTCAACGCCAGCGGTCCCTGAGGAGGTCGCTCTGCGACCGTCACGAAGGGCGGAACAAAGCTGGCCTATTTGACGACGAGGGCGTTGAGTTCCCCGACCGGCAACGCCCGAGTCCCGGTGAAGCTGGCCGGCAGGCTGCCACTCATCCCCAACGCCGACCACCGAACCCGCCAGTTCGTCGTCGCCCGCACCGTATAGGCACCCTTCGGCAACGACGCCCGCGCATACGTATAA
>NZ_JARKPQ010000361.1 GCF_029975155.1 Propionicimonas sp.
AGCTATACCGCGGGAGTCTACGGAGTATGGGTGGCCGGTCAGCAGGTGTGGACGGGTCAGTCCTCCACAGCTGCCAGGCCAGGACGCGTCATCCGCATCGGGAAGGAGAATCTGGCGTGAGCACCATCATTCGGGGTGGCACGGTCGTCGGCCTGTACGGGTCGGCCGTCACCGATCTGCGGATCGACGGGGAGCAGATCACCGCCCTCGGCGCGATCACCGAAACCCCGGGCGACCAGCTGATCGATGCCAGCGGCTGCCTGGTGCTGCCGGGCGGCATCGACACCCACACCCACCTCGATCTGGCCACCCAGGGCACCACGACCGTCGACGACTTCAACACCGGCACCCGCGCAGCGGTGCTCGGCGGCACCACCTTGGTGATGGATTTCGCGACCGCGCAGAAGGGCGAGACGCTGGCCCAGGGACTCGCCAACTGGCAGGCCAAGGCGTCCGGTAAATCGTGGTGCGACTACGCCTTTCACATGGCTATGCTGGAATGGTCCGCCGGGCGTGCCGACGAGATGGCAGCTATCGCGCGTCAGGGCGTGACGTCGTTCAAGATGTACATGGCCTACCGCCCGGCCATGATGGTCGAGGACGACGAGATCTTCCAGGCGCTGCAGGCGACCCGCTGTTTCGGTGGCACGATCGGCTTCCACGCCGAGAACGGCCGATTGATCGACGAGTTGACCCGGGAGAAGGTTGCGTCCGGCCAGACGCACGCCTACTACCACCAGCACACCCACCCGGTCGAGGTGGAGCGTGAGGCGATCAGCCGGCTCGCCGCGATCAGTGAACTCGCCGGCAACGTGCCGTGCTATGTGGTGCATCTGAGCAGCAGCGATGGCTTGACCGAGGTGCTGCGGGCCAACCAGCGCGGGGTGCCATTGAGGGCAGAGACCTGCCCGCAGTATCTGCTGCTCGATGCCAGCCGCTATGGGACCCCCACCGGAGACGATCTGGACGAGGTGTCCGGCTATGTCATCAGCCCGCCGCTGCGCGAAGTCGCCGATCAGGATGTGCTGTGGCAGGCGGTTCGCGACGGCTCGGTGCAGTTCATCGGCACCGACCACTGCGCCTTCAACGTGCACGGCCAAAAAGATGTCGGCGGCGATGATTTCCGGTCTATCCCCAACGGTGCGCCCGGTATTCAGCTGCGCATGGAGTTGCTCTACACCTACGGAGTCGAGCGCGGGCGCATCAGCCTGGAGCGCTATGCCGAGTTGAACGCGACCAACGCGGCCCGCTACTTCGGCATCCACCCTCGCAAGGGGATTCTCGCGCCCGGCTCGGACGCCGACGTGGTGATCTACGACCCGCGCGGCACCCGGACGGTGCACCAGAGCGATCTCGATGAGAACGTCGACTACACACCGTACGAGGGTTGGCGGATCTCCGGACGCGTCCGCGATGTCTTCGTCCGGGGCTCGGCCGCCGTGCTCGACGGTGTCCTGGTGGGAGATCAATCGGGGCAGTTCATCGCCTGCGGCCCCAGCGATGGGACGATCCGATGAGCGTCATCGCCCATCGTGACCGCTCACAGCGAATCGCGGTTGCGCCGGAAGGAGAACTCGAAGGCACCGGGCAGCATCCACGACTCGCTGCGGTCGACCAGGTCACCGTCCCGATTGCAGGTCAGCTCGTTCATCTGCAGGGCCGGGCTGCCGGGTGCGGCGT
>NZ_JARKPQ010000369.1 GCF_029975155.1 Propionicimonas sp.
GATGGATGCGGCGATCGGGTTCCGGGACAACGCCTGGCAGCTCGGCGTCAGCACGCTGCTGTTCGTGCTGCCGATGCCTTTCGTCCTGATGTTCCTCGGCGGCCTCACCTCGGTGCTGCGGCGCTCGGGCGCGGCGCTGGCATCCACAGCCTTCGCCGCCGGCCTCGTCGATGTCGCGCTGTTCACGTCGGCCACGATGGTGGCGTCCATCACCAGCACCATCGGCGCCCTCGACGCGAGCACGGCCACGGGCGCGGTGATCAAGGCGATCGACGGCGTGCTGCCGGTCACGATCGCGGTCGCCGGCCTCGCCCGCGCGGTGCTGCTGGGCTGTTCGGCGGTGCTGCTGCGCCGCTCAGGGCTGGCCGGACCCGGCGTCCGCGGCTTCTCCTGGGCGCTCGCCGCGCTCGCGGTCGTCGGGCTCGGCACCGTGCTGACGCCCGCGCTGTTCCCGATCACCGAACTGGCCATGATCCTCGGCTGGGTCTGGATGGCCGTCCTCGGCGCCCGCCTGCCGCCGCGCCTCAGCTGAGCGCGTCCCCACCGTCCCAAACACGAACTGACAAGGAAGAACACTCATGACCACCATCGCCCCGCCCACCCGATCCTGCGACGCGCAGGACCTCGTCATCGCCCACCAGGCGTTCCGCCGCGTGTACTCGCTGGCCCCGGACGCCGTCCGCTCCACCGACCCCGCCGACCGGGCTCGCGTCGCGTCCATCGGGTCCACCCTGAAGGCGATCAATGCCGCCCTGCACCATCACCACACGGTGGAGGACACGATGCTGTGGGACACCCTCGCCGAGCGCAGGCCGGCCTGCGGGCTGCACGTCGAACTGATGAAGCGCCAGCACGGGACGGTCGCCGCGCTGCTGGCCCGGGCGCCGGAGCTGATCCGGGCCTGGCGGCGGCATCCGGGCCGGGCGACGGCGGAGCCGCTGGCGGCGCTGTTCACCGAGATCGGCGACGTGCTCGAGGTTCACCTGGCCGCGGAGGAGGCCCGAATCGTGCCCGTGATCGAGCAGGTGATCAGCGCGGGGGAGTGGCAGCAGGTGGGCAACGCCGCCAAGGCGGTCACTGCGCCCGCGCAGGGCTTCCTGATGCTGGGGCTCATCTACGACCTGATGCCTGCCGAGGAACGCGCAGCCTTCGACGCCGAGCTCCCCGGCCCGGTCACCTTCGTCTGGGCGCTGGTCGGACGCCACATGTACGAGCGGATGATGGCCAACCTTCGTCACGGGGAGACCGCAGGCATGCGCGGCACAGAGGGCACGGTGGCGCCGTAGCGTCCGTTCCTCTCCGCTATTCCCCGGCCGCGCCGTCGATCGCCTCGCGGATCAGGTCGGCGTGGCCGTTGTGGCGGGCCCATTCCTCGATCAGGTGGAGGTAGAGCGTGCGGATGCTCCATACCTCGTCGCGACGGGCGAAGGTGTCGTCGAGGTCGTAGCGGGCTGCGGCCGCGTCCACCAGGGGCCACTCGTCGACGAGTTGCTCGTAGTCGCCGGCGGCGGTGGCGGGATCGAGCGGTCCCCACTCGGCATCGCCCCTGTACAGGCTGGGGACATCCTCGCCGGCCACGCGGAGGCGCCACCAGTGCCGTTCGACCTCGGCCATGTGCCGGATGATCCCCAGCAGGCTGATGTCCGTGCTGGGGATCGGGCGGGACGCGAGCTGCTCCCCGGCAAGCCCCTGGCATTTCCACAGCAGGGTCTGGCGGTGGTAGGCGACGAACGCCTCGAGTGCCTCGCGTTCGGGCAGGTCGAGTGGGAACTCGTCTCGGGAGATCGAGGGTGCGGTCCACGTCATGCGTCCATCCTCGCTCGTTGCGTGCTCTGGCGACGCATCGGAGGACCTTGCGCGGTCTGCACCCGCACGGGAGCGCCACGTTGGCGCGCTCTAACGCATGCGTCGCGTGCGTCGCGCCTACTGGTCCAGCTACGTGCGAAGGCTGTCATCTTCACACTCATCTTGGTCGAATGTCTTGACATGCAGAAGACTCTCCGCAACCATTAGAGCGCGCCAATGACTGGTCATCGATGTGGCCGGAGGGCGCTAGGCATGACTCAGCGAGGAGGAGCCGCATGGGCATCAGCCAGGAAGGGTGGGTGCACTGACATGATCGAGGCCGGGTTGGCAGATGCTGCGGTCCTCACTGTGCACGAGGTCAGCAAGTCCTTCGGTGGGGTGCATGCAGTCCGGGAGGTGGGCTTCGACGTCGCTGCCGGGGAAGTGGTAGCGCTGGTCGGTGAGAACGGCGCGGGGAAGTCGACTCTGAAGAACCTCATCACGGGGCAGTTCCAGCCCGATTCGGGCTCGATCGAGGTGGGTGGGCACTCACCACGGGATCCCATCCACACGCGCAACCTCGGGGTGCTCGCCGTGCACCAGGAGTTCTCGCTCTTCCCCAGCCTCACCGTGGTCGACAACGTGTTCCTGTTCGGCAGGCGGCGGACCGGCCCGGTCCTACGGACCCGGGCCAAGGCCGAGGCCGAGTGCGCACGGCTGCTGGACGAGATAGGCGCGGACTTCCATCCCGCGGACCTGGTCTCCAGGCTGTCGCCGGCCCAGCAGCAGCTGGTCGAGGTGGTGAAGGCGCTGGCACAGGATCCGGCCCTGCTGATCCTCGACGAGCCGACCGCGAGCCTGAACCTGGCCGAACGGGAGCACATCCACTTGATCGTCAGGCGCCTTCAGGCGCAGGGGGTGTGCGTCCTCTACATCACCCACCACCTCGAGGAGGTGTTCGAGCTCTGCTCACGCACCATCGTCATGCGCGATGGGCAACTGGTCAGCGATCGCCCCACCGCCGACCTCACCCGCTCGGGGCTCGAAGAACTGATGGTGGGCCGTGAGGTCCAGGCGGTGGAGCGCCCGAGGCCGCCGACCAGCGCCCACGTGAAGCTTCGCGTCGCGGACGTGGACGGCCCAGGGATCGCCGAGCCGGTGTCCTTCGAGCTGAAGGCGGGGGAGGTGTTCGGCCTGGCCGGCCTGGTCGGGTCGGGCCGGACGGAGGTCGCGCAGGCCATCTTCGGGGTCGTCCCCGCAGGCGGGACTGTTGAGGTCTCGGGCGAACAGCTCAAGCGCAGGACACCCGCGCTCATGAAGCGGCACGGCGTCGCGTTCGTCACCGAGGATCGCAGGCACGAGGGACTCTTCCTGGACCGGAGCATCAGGGAGAACCTGTCGGCCCCCACGCTGCGAAGCCTGTCACGCAGCTTCCTGCAGCTCGTGTCGCGTCGTCGCGAGCAGCGCCAGGGCGACGCCCTGATCGCTGAGCTGAAGGTGCGCGGTGCGGCGTTGGAGCGCCCGAGCAGAAGCCTGTCGGGCGGCAACCAGCAGAAGCTCGTCATCGGCAAGTGGCTGGCCACCAACCCCGAGGTGATCATCCTCGACGAGCCCACCCGGGGGATCGATGTCGGGGCGAAGGCAGAGGTGCACTCCATCATCGGCAGGCTTGCGGAGAGCGGCAAGGCGGTCCTCGTCATCTCGTCGGACATGTCCGAGGTGCTGGGCATCGCGCACCGCGTCGGGATCATGCACAAGGGCCGGTTGGTGACGATCCTCCAGGCTGAGGCCGCCGATCCGGTGACAGTCATCAAGCTCGCGACCGGAGGGAACTGACCCATGAACCGAACGGCACTGGTCCGATTCCTGACCAAGAACTCTGCGACCGCGAGCCTGGTGGCGATCCTGATGATCGCGCTGGTCGTCTTCGCATCGCTGTCGCCGTCCTTCGCTACCGGCAGCAACGTCCTGAACATCGCCATCCAGGGCTCCGCCACGGCGATCGTCGCCACCGCGATGACCTTCGTCATCATCACGTCCGGGATCGACCTCTCGGTGGGCTCCTCCATCTTTCTGGGCGGCGTCATCCTTGCGCTGGGCAGTGGGACCGGGCTTCCTCCCGTCCTGCTGTTCCTGCTGGTGATCGGGGCCTCAGTCGCCGTCGGTGCCCTCCAGGGCGGGCTGATCGGCTACCTGGGGCTGAACCCGCTGCTCACCACGATCGGCACCATGACGATCCTGCGCGGGATCGGTGAACGCATCTCACAGATGAGGCCGATCCAGGTGGCCGGCGACTACACCACCTTTGGCACTGGCCGGATCCTCGGCGTACCTGCGCCGGTGCTGGTCGCCCTCGGGTTCGCCATCGTCGCGTTCGTGGTCGATCGCTACACCTCGGCCGGGCGGCTGCTGCGCGCCATCGGCTCGAACCCGATCGGGGCCCGCGAGTCCGGCGTCCGCACCAAGCTGATCACCTGGATCGCCTACGTCCTCGTCGGACTGGCCGTCGGCATCGCCGCCCTGGTGATGGTCGGCCGGCTCCGATCGGTGAATCCCGGCGTCGGTGACGGCTTCGAACTCACGGTGATCACTGCCGTGGTGCTCGGTGGGACGTCGCTGATGGGTGGGTCCGGCTCAGTGGTGGGCAGCCTGCTCGGCGCGTTCCTGCTGGCCACCGTCGAGAACGGCCTGGTCCTGGTCGGCGCGTCGCCCTACTGGTACGACATCTTCCGCGCCGCCGTCCTCATCCTCGCGGTCACGGCAGCTGCCCTCGCCCGGCAGAAACCGCGGTGGCTGCCCTCGTTCAGTTCGATCCGGGTGCGAGGCGAACGTCGTCTCGCGTCCACAAGATAGCCCAACCCGTTCCAAGGGAGGAACAGATGAAACGCAAGAAGATCCTGGTGGCGCTGGCGGCAGTCGCGGTCGGCCTCCCGCTCATCGCTGGTTGTTCTGAGCCTTCCAGCACTGGCGGGGAGACAGCGGGCACATCGGGTCCGCTCACCATCGGAGTCGCGTTCGACCAGATGAATGAGGTGCGCCAACTGGAGTTCGCTGCGATCGAGAAGGTCGCGAATGCCGAGAACGCCAAGCTGGTGCAGCAGTCGTCCAACTTCGACGCCGCTACCCAGGCCAGCCAGATCCAGACCATGATCGATGTGAACGGCGTCAATGCGCTGATCGTCATTCCCGTCGATGCCGATCAGATCGACGCATCCATCACGTACGCGAACTCGAAGAACGTGCCCGTGGTCATCCTCGACCGACCGCTGTCGAACACGGACAACATCGCCTACCAGGTGACCGGCGACCCGATCGCCGAGGGAAAGCAGGCGGCGGAGGCCGTCCTCGCGTCGGGCAAGGCGGAGAAGGTCATCGAGATCATGGGCTCGCTGACCGACAACAACGCCGTGGGCCGCCGTGACGGATTCACCGCGGGCCTGGAAGGCCAGAAGGCGACACTGCTGCAGCAGGTCCCGGCTGACTGGGACACGACGAAGGCGCTGGACGGGGTCGCGAACGCCCTGCAGACCTACCCTCATGCGACCACCATCTACCTGCACTCCGACTACTACATCGCCTCGGTGCTCTCCGCGCTGAAGGAGGCCGGACGACTCCAGCCGCAGGGCAAGGACGGCCACGTCCGGATCGTCAGTATCGACGGGGACGCAGACGCCTGCGCGGCCCTGAAGGACGGCACAGTCGAGGCTGTTGTCGTCAATGACGTCAAGCAGTTCGGCACCGCCGCAATCACCGCTGCGATCGCGATCGCTCGAGGCGAGACCCTCGCCGCGAAGGAGGAGAAGATCCCCGCCTTCGTCGTGACCTCGTCCGACATCGCCACCAAGGAGTCCGAGGTGTGGGGATGCCAGATCAAGAACAGCTGACCTCCGCTCCGGCATTGGCGGTCGCTGAGCCAGTCCGGGGGAGGGTGGGAAAGCCTGCCCTCCCCTGGCTGGGGGACCTGGTCATGCTGCCGGCACTGGCCGGGGTGCTGATCGTCTTCTGGCTGCTCGGAGCACCGCAACTCGGCCGCACCAACGTCATGAACGTCCTGGTGCAGAACTCCACGGTCGCCCTGATCGCGGTCGGCCTGACCTTCGTCATCCTCACCGCCGGGCTCGACCTCTCGCTGGGTGCGAACGTTGCTGCGACCGCGGTCGTCTCCGCCGCGGTCATGAAGGCGACCGGCTCGCTGACCCTCGGGCTGGTCACCGGCGTGTTGGTGGGGTTGGCGCTCGGCCTGCTGCTGGGTGGCTTCATCGCAGCCTTCGACCTGATCCCCTTCGTCGCCACCCTGGGCGGGATCTACCTGATCAACGGCATCACCCTGGTCTTCACGCGCGGCGAGACGATCGGACCGGTGCCCACGGAGATCGTCCGAGCGATGCAACGAGAGCTGCTGGGGATACCAGTCCCGGTGGTCATCGTCGTCGCTGTCTACGTGGTGGGCCAGTACCTGCTGACCACCTCAGTATGGGGCCGGCAGGTGGTACTCATCGGCGCGAACCCCCGCACCGCGATGATCTCGGGGATCCCGGTGGCTCGAATCGCCTGGAGCGTGTACGTCGTCGCCGGCGCCTGCGCGGGGCTGGCGGGTGTGTTGTTCGCCTGCCGGTTGGGCGGCGCGGTGGCATCGACGGGCATGGACATGTTCTTCACCGCGGTCGGTGCCGTCGTGATCGGCGGCACGAGCCTCATGGGCGGGCGAGGGTCGCTGATCCGCACCGCGATCGGGGTCCTGTTTCTCGGGTTCCTCACGAACGGGCTCCAGATCCTGGGGACCGCGTCCTACGACCAACGGATCGCGACTGGCCTGGTGATCATCATCGCGGTCGCCCTGGACACCCTCGTGTTCTCGAGAAACGCAGATCGCACCTGATCGGCCCACCGTCCTGACGAACCAGTCCCCGTCCTGAGCCGACGCGCCCTCACGAGGGCCAGCTTCGCCTGCCCGGCGCCGACTCGTCCCACTACCAGAACTCGAATCCGCTCGGAGGAAGCGATGAAGTACAACCCACTGGGGAAGACCGGTCTCAACGTGAGCGAGGTGGCGTTCGGAACCGGCTCGCTCGGCGAGATGTTCGGGCCTCTGAGCGAGAACCAGGCGTGCGACATCATCCACGCCGTCATCGACGCCGGCATCAACCTGATCGACACCTCCGTCTACTACGGCAGTGCGGAGGAAAGGATCGGTCGACACCTGACCCCAGAACTTCGCGAGCGCGTGTTCCTTGCCACGAAGGCCGGCCGATTCGGCTACCAGGACTTCGACTTCTCGCCGCGGCGCATTCGCGAGAGCCTGGAGAACAGCCTGCGGCTGATGAACACCGACTACGTCGACATCTTCTTCCTGCACGACATCGAGTACGTCCCGCTGGAGCCTGTCCTCACCGAGTCCTTCGCCGAGTTGCAGCGTCTCAAGCGCGACGGCAAGTGCCGGTACATCGGGATGACCGGCTACCCGCTGGCGACGATGTGCCGCGTGCTCCGGGAGACGGACGTGGACGTGATCCTCACCTACTCCAAGGGGACGCTCCTGGACGACTCGCTGCGGGAGGTCATCATTCCGCTCGCGGAAGAACGCGGCGTCGGGGTGATGAACGCCGCCGCCCTCGTCCATGGGCTGCTGTCGATGCGTGGGTCGGCGATGGAGGTCGCGCACCCGTGGACCGAGGACATGGAGTCGGCTGCGGCACGGATGCGAGACTATGCGCGGGGTCGCGGTCTCGACCTGGCGGTTCTGGCGAACCAGTATGCAGTCCAGCGAGCCGGTGCGGCGACCACGGTGATGGGGCTGGGCAAGCTCGAGCACCTGAAGGCGGCAGTCGCGGCTGCCGAGGAACCACTCGACCCGATCGTTGAACACGACCTCCTCGCGCTACGGCCGCCGAAGGGCACGCGCCGCTGGATCAGCGGGCTTCCGGAGAACAACTGACCCTGGGCCAGGCCGCTCGTGGGACCGTCCCTCTCGCTCCCCGCGAGCGGCCGTTCTCGGGACGATCAGGCTCCCGCTCTTCCGTCGAGTAGTCGCCACCGCCGCTTGGGCTGGTATCCACTGGTCGATGCGCGTTCGATGAGTTCAGCCGGCATGGTCACCACTTCGGGCTCGGAGCGTCCGTTGTTGCGCTGCTCCAGCAACTCGGTGGCCGTGCGGGCGATCGCGGCCACATCGAGCGCCACCGTGGTCAGGGAGGTTCCCAACGTATGGGTGAGCCTGATGTTGTCGAATCCCGCCAGGCCAACCTCCTTCCCCCGCCGAAGACCCGCTGCATCCACGCGACCGGCCACCATGATCGCGAGTTGGTCGTTGTGGCACACGATCCCGAGGCCGGGACGAAGGATCTCGTCCAGCCCCGCGATCGGCGCGTTGCTTGCGCCGAAGCCAGGCGCCGCAAAAGTCGCGGGAGGCTTGCCCGCGGCCCGCATCGCATCCCGGTATCCCTGTTGCCGCTCCCAGGCTGAGTCCCCCTCGGCGGGCGGGCGCTCGTAGCCGACGAACACGACCGGGTCGTAGCCCTTCGCCAGCAGGTGCTCGGTCAGGGTCCTGGCGTTCGCGCGGTCCTCGAAGCGCACCAGATCGACTGTCTCCGGTGCTCGGTCGCGGGTGACGACAACGGTCGGCACGAGCGCGCCGTAGTCCTTCAGGGCCGCCATGTCCAGCAGGGGCGCGACGAGGATCAGTCCTGAGACCTGGAGCTCCAGGAACCTCTCGACGGCGCTCACCTCTCTGCTGGCATTCTCGGAGATGCTCGCCAGAAGGGGGACGAGCCCGCGTTCCTCGCCCTCGTTCCTGAGTGCCTCGGCAAGTTCCCCGTAGAAGACGTTCGCGAAGGCCGGGAGTACCACTCCGATCATGTCCGAGCGGCTACTGGCCAGCTGACGCGCCGCCGCGTTCGTGCGATAGCCGAGTTCGTCCATGGCCCGCTGGATCGCCCCCCGCCGCTCGGGTGAGACCCGCGGGTCGCCGTGCAACGCCAGCGATACGAGTTGGCGGGAGACCCCGGCGAGTCGGGCGACGTCGGCCTGGGTGGGTCGCCGACCGCTCATCGACTCCTCCTCCGACCGCCGGCCGTGCACCCTACGCCATCAGTTCCAGTAGCTGGTGATTCTAGTCCCTCACAGAAGCTGAGCGGCTGCTCGGTGGAGTGCCGATCAGGTTCCACTCGCGTGGGCTGGCTCTCGCGTCGGCTGCCCGAATGCGCTCTCGACGAACCTGCCCGCATCCGTGCACCCACCCTACAAGTGAACCGGTGACCAACTTGGAATAACGACCTGAACTTGTAAGTTTGCCCCCTCTGACTTAGAAGTTGCCTCGGTGTGTGCAACCCCGCTTGCAGCGACGATGCCGGGCGTTCAGCGGGCGGCCAGGGGACAGCGACGACCTGGACGTGGACACTGCGGTAATGCACCTGCAGTCGACCGTGGGCCCGGCCTCGACTGTCGCCACAGCGTCGCGACAATCCCGATGCGAACGTCGCCTGCTTCTCTCCGACCGCGCTGAGGTGAAGACCTGGAGCGGCCGGTGCGTGCCCAATCCGCCCTGCGGTCGCATCTGGAGATCCTTGAGCGTGCCGACGGCGACACCTTTGCGTCCGGGCTGGTCTATGGACTGCTGTCCGGCAAATTCCTGCGGGCGGCCGAGTCGGTGGAGGGCTTGCGGTGCGCTGCGCCCGGACACGAACTGGGCAGTGACCTCGTCACTCCATCGTTATGGAGGGCATCCGAGGGCCAGATCTCAATGGCTCTCCCGCCAGCGTTGCGGTGCGCGACACCAACGAGAACCACTCGTCGTGTCGCGCCGCGGTGTCACGACCGGACTTGGCAGGTTTCTGAGCGATACGACAATCGGCCCTGGTTGAGGCTAGAGTTCGTCCATTGAAGTGCGACACGCCCGAAGCCGGGGGACTCGGGGCTCGTCGAAGCACTACCTGCAACACTCGATCATGGCTCTAGAGGATCCTCGTCGTTCGGACGAAGATGGTGGAGTGAGGTTGAGCGGCGGATGCACTATGAGTGCGTACGTAGGAGAGGAGTGAGCATGGCTCACGTGAGGGCGACCGCGGCTCGCGGGTCGTACCGCCATGCCAAGAAGCGCCGTACCGCATCGTTCATCGAGGTGGCCGGGCCTGAGCAGGATGCTCTCTACCGCAAGCGCAAGCGCAAGGCCGATGACGGTGCCCGTCCTGGCTTCAACGAGAAGGATGTGCTGGCTGCTTCGCGCTGAAGCGCGAGGTAGCTGCGGTCAACTGCAACGTGTGTACGACGCTGACCCTGCCCGAAGAACTGCGGTACGGGGACCTCGTAGAACTCTGCTCCGACTACTCAACCTGTCCCGTTCTTAGGGATCTGCTGGACCTGCCCCGACACGATCCCGATCCGAAGCGAGACGTGTCCGACTCGCTGGACTTCCTTGACTGCCCCAAACCGCGGACGCCCGCTAGGGATCTGTTCGCGGCCTTCGACGCGAAGACCGCAATTATCGAAGACGACTACTTCGACATGGACTACCGAAGTGAGTTCAGCGCTACGCAGGAGACGTCCTTCACGGTGGGCTATCCGGACGCCACACGAATCCACTTCTTCTCACGGCCAGCACCGCCACCAGGGCCCGATCGCTCGATGGCTCGCTTCAGAGATGCCGTCGCATCGGCAAGCAAGAGCAGTAACCCCTCGAAATCGCAATACAGAGGGTATGCAGTCATTCGCTCTACTGAGCAGCCCACATTCGGACGATCACTGGTCTCGCCGTTTCGGACCCGTGCCGACATCGTCACTCGTGGGGGACATCTCTATAAACACATCCGAACTGCGGTTTACGAGCCGGTCCAGCTGTTTGGCGTAACACTGCCAGCGTTCGGCGTTCCCTTCATGGAGCAAGACGGTGCGCTTCTGAGGTGTTCGCATGTGACGGCGTGGATGGCACATTTCACGGCCGTGCTTCACGGTCTTGTGCCTCGTCGCGTCTCTGCCCGCTTCAGCTCAGACGGGAACCCGAGCCGTTCCTACGGTCGGTCGTTTCCTTCTCAAGGTTTGACGACACGGAGCCAGAGCGACATCCTGGACCGACTCGACCTTCCGTGCGAGGTCATCTTCTCAAATCGCTTGGGTCGGGAGCGGGACCCCGCTTGGTACGACCGGGAGGCGCTGGTCGAGTTGGCGCAGAGCCTTAGATATGATCAAGGCACACCCAACGCCGAACAGGATAGAAAGGACGAGGAGTCCTGGAAGCTCTGGTTCGTAGAAAACCTCACGTCGAGCGTAGCGCGATACCTCAACTCTGGTTTCCCGGTAATTCTCAATGCTGGCGCTCACAGCTTCCTAGTTTGTGGCTATCTGCGTCAGCAAGACCTTGTTAGGCCTGCTCCGCCGACCAATTCAGCGTTGGATCGACTGGACGTCACGACACTGATCGTCCAGGACGATCAGGTAGGGCCGTTCCAAACCGTTAACGTTCGTGAGCTTGCCTTGCGCTCCTATGACGACCCGGCGTACGTGACCGTCGTTGTGCCATTGCCAGCAGGTTTATGGCTCAGCGGGGAGGCTGCAGAGGCCGCAGCCGCGGATCTGTTGGCAGGTCTTATACCGAAGCGATACGCGGCGCTTCGAAGGCGAGATCCCTCAGGGTACGCAGATGGCGATTTTGAGGCCATGAGACTGGCACTGAAAGACCTGAAAGATGCGGTTGGTCCGAAGCCAACTCGCAGCTTTGCCATGCGCTCATACGCGACCTCGGCCTACGACTTCAAGCGAGACTTCGCGCAGCGCATTGGACACATCGAGGCCGCTGACTTGGTGTGCTACGCGACTCTGCCGAAATATGTGTGGGTCGTAGAGGTGCTCCGGCGGAGAGACCGGGATCATCACTTCGAGGACGGAGAGGATCCGGATGCGAAGATAAACGATGTCGTGGCCACTGTTGTCATGGATGGCTCTGCTGTGTCGGATGATGGTATCGAAAAGCCGCCGAGCGGCATTCTCGTTCACATCCCCGGGCAGATCTCCTACCTTGCGCCGAGTCCCTACACCTATCGTGAGGCGAACTGGGTCTCAACGCACGCCAAGCCGTACGAGACTGGACGCTGGACTCAGAAGACCGCGGGGTTCAATGACCCGGTGCAGTTTGCACTACGGGCGAAGGCGGCTGTGGCTCTTGGACACTGAGTGATTCGGTGTACTTGACCAACGCTGAACAACGAGGGCTCTACCATGTCTGCTGTGGATGAATCCAATCAGCCAGCAGGCGAAGCGCCCGGCCAGCCAAGCCAGCAAGGCAGTCCAGCGAACCGAGAGAAGCCGCGCAGCAAACCGGGGCGGCCGAGCCCGAGAGAGTACTTCGATCAGTGGGAGGAGTCGGGCATCGTTGAGGTCCGCGGCTCCCGCCCTCGCACTCGAGGGTAGGGCGCATGACGAAGCTAGAGGCATCCAAGGCCATCAATGACTCCGTCCGCGAAGAACTGGCGACGGAGTACTCGCGCAAGACGAGCTTCGAGACTCGCGCATTCTCTACAGTCACGGCCAACCTGACCCTCGTAACGCTTGGACTTGCGCTGAGCCAGGCACTCAGATTGTGGGACGCCATGGGGCTGGGCCTAAGCGCTTGGGCGTTGGGGTTTGCAGCACTTCTCTGCCTTGCCTCGGTGTTGTCGGCTGTGGCTGCCGCCTACCCTCGTGTTCAGGAGGGCATGGACGCCGAGTTCCTCTCGGGCGCCGCAGACTACCTCGATGGAGATATCGAGGCTTCGGATGTCTACCCCGGGATGATCCGGGCAAGGGTCCGCCTTCTGCGGACGTGGCGGCGCGCTAACGATGAGCGATCGAGGTGGTCGATTCTGTCGTTTTGGTTGCTGTCCGTCTGGCCGATCGTCGCCATCCTCGCGGGGCTCTTGAGCTCGATCTAGCCACCGTCGCAGTCGCGCCCTCGAGGTCCAAGCCGTCAGCCGAATGGATCGTCGCTGTTCGAGGAGCAATTGATCGACGATCTTCTCGACCTGGACCAGGGAGTGCACCTGAGGTGAGGCTATTCGCTTCAACGACCTGACACGGGAGCACTCCGCGGACGAATCTGGCACCGGGGCGGCGGCCCCGCCCACGGCCGATACCATCTGCGCAAACGTTTCACTCTCAAGGAGGAGGCGTGATCCCAGTGACAGCGGCTGCCGTCTACCTCGGCGTCGACATCGGCACCTCCGGGTGCCGCGCCATCGCCGTTGACGCCGCCGGACGCCCGCTGGCGGTCGCCGAGCGGGCCTACCCGGTGCACACGCCCGCGACGGGCTGGGCCGAACAGGACGCGAACGAGTGGATCGCCGGCGCCGTGGCGACGATCGCCGAGGTCTGCCGCTCGGGCGCGTTCGACCCTGCCCGCGTCCAGGGCGTCGGAGTCGACGGTCAGAGCTGGGCCTGCGTCCCCGTGGCCGCCGACGGCACGGTGCTCGCGCGCACCCCGATCTGGATGGACATGCGGTCCCAGTCGATCTGCGACGAGCTGGTCGCCTCCGTCCCGGCCGCGGAGATCTTCGCCGTGTCCGGCAACCGGCTGAGCCCGAGCTACTCGACGGCCAAGGCTCTCTGGTTCGAGCGGAACCTCCCCGATGTCCACCGGCGGGCGCACTGGTTCCTGCAGTGCAACTCCGTCGTCGTGATGGCGTTGACCGGCGTCGCCAGCCAGGATCATTCCCAGGGCTACGGCTGGCACTTCATCGACGTGGCCTCCGGCCAGCTACGCCCCGACCTCGCCGGGCGGATGGGCATCGACGCCGGCCGCGTCCCCGAGCCGGTCGAGCCCTCCGCGGTGGTCGGCGGCATCACGCCCGCGATGGCGCTGGCCACCGGCCTGCCTGCCGGTACCCCGGTGGTCGCCGGCGGGCTCGACGCCGCCTGCGGCACCCTCGGGGCCGGCGTCTTCCGTCCGGGCCAGACGCAGGAACAGGGCGGTCAGGCCGGCGGCATGTCGATCGCCCTCGCCGAACCGTTGGCCGACGAGCGGCTGATCCTCTCCCGGCACGTCGTACCGGGCACCTGGCTGCTGCAGGGCGGCACGGTGGCCGGCTCGGCGAGCCTCGCGTGGCTCGTCCGGGTGGCCGGCGCGGCCGAGCGCTCCACGGCCGAGGAGTCCGGCCGTGGCCTCTACGAGGAGGTCTCCGCCCTCGCGGCCACGGTGGCGCCCGGTGGGGACGGGCTGGTCTTCCTGCCCTACCTGTCCGGCGAGCGCTCACCGATCTGGGACGCGGACGCCCGCGGCGCCTTCGTCGGTCTCACCCTTGGCACCACCCGCGCCCACCTGTATCGCGCGGTCATGGAGGGCGTGGCGTTCGCCCTCCGGCACAACCTGGAGGTGGCTGCTTCGGCGGGCGCGACCGTGTCCGAGTTGCTCGCCATCGGCGGCGCGACGCGAAGCCCGGTTTGGATGCAGATCAAGGCCGACGTGAGCCGCACCCCTGTCGTGGTCGGTGCGAACGAATACGCGACCCCGCTGGGTGCGGCCATGCTCGCCGCGCACGGGACGGGCGGTGGCGAGTTCGCCGAACTGGTCGAGCGCTGGGTGCGCCGCGGCGACACCTACACCCCGGACGGCGCGGCGGCCGATCGGTACGACCAGCTCTACCGCGTCTTCGCCCAGCTCTATCCCGCGCTGGCGGCGAGCATGCACGACCTTGCCCGGCTGGGCCGGCCGGCAACCACGGATGCCGAGTGACGGTAGGCGTCCGCTCACTCGCCTTCGGCTGACGCGGGCGCGACGTCGTCGATCGCACGGAGGCCGTTGAGCGTTCTCGGGTAGCCGATGTAGGGCACCAGCGCGCTGAGCGCGTCGATCAGCCGGGCCCGGTCGTTGCCGACGCGCAGGTTGCCGGCGACGTGCCCGCGGACCTGCGGGTCGCAGCCGCCGTGAGCGACCAGCAGCACGAAGGTGAGCAGTTCGCGGGTGGCCAGGTCGATGCCGCCGCGGGTGTAGTGGTCACCGAAGCAGTTCGCCGTCAGCCAGTCCTGGATGTGCTTCTCGTCGGCCGGCGCGGTGGCGTGCATCTCCTCCAGGCGCTCCTCGCCCACGATCCGCGCCTGCACCGTCCAGCCCTCGGCGAACCGCGTCTGCGTCGTGGTGGTCGACTGGCCCGGCAGGGGCAGCTCGACGCCGTGCTCGGTGAGCACGTCGTTGGTGAGCTGCAGGACGTCGAACACCTTCCCGATGCCGAGATAGGCCACCGCCTGGTACACGAGTTCCTTGGCCTCCACCGGCGTGATGCCGTTGGCCAGGGCCGCGCTGAGGACCACCCGGTACGCACCCTGCGCCTGGCAGGCGATCAGGGCAGCCAGCTGGACGAGCAGCCGGGTGTGGAGATCGACCTCGCCGTGCGCGATCACCTCGTCGAACGCGAAGTTGTCGAAGTACTCCACCAGCTCGGGATCCGTGCGGGCCAGGGTCGAGACCCGGTCGCCGAACAGCTGGTCGTGGTTGCGGCGGGCAACGTCACTGATCGCCATCAGTGCTCCTCCCGACGTCTCCGGGCGTGATCACGGCTCCGAACATGCGTCCACCCCACCACGACCACGACGGGCGTGGGAGGTACTGTCCGTACCTTCCTCCGGGACGGACCGGGAACCTAGCATCGCGGCCATGGTGAGCGAACTGACCCTGAACAACGGCGTGACCATGCCGGCCATCGGCCTGGGTGTCTTCCAGAGCCCGCCGGACGAGACCGCGGCCGCCGTCGAGGCCGCTCTCGGCGTGGGCTACCGGCACATCGACACCGCAGCCGCCTACGGCAACGAGCGCGAGGTCGGCGAGGGCATCCGGCGGTCCGGCGTCGACCGCGCCGAGGTGTTCATCGAGACCAAGGTGTGGGTGTCGGACTACGGCTACGACCAGACCCTGCACGCCTTCGACAAGGCGGTCGGCAAGCTCGGGGTGGAGGAGCTGGACCTGCTGATCCTGCACCAGCCTGCGCCCGGTCGCTTCGAGAAGACCGTCGCCGCGTACCGGGCGCTGGAGTCGCTGCTGGCGGACGGCAGGGTGCGGGCGATCGGCGTCAGCAACTTCATGCCCCACCACCTGGGGCAGCTCCTCGCGGAGACCGAGATCGTGCCGGCCGTCAACCAGATCGAGCTCCATCCCTACTTCACCCAGCCGGCCGTCCAGTCCGCCGATGCCGAGCACGGCATCCTCACCCAGGCCTGGTCCCCGATCGGTGGCATCACGTTCTACCCCGGCTGGGGCGACCAGCGCCGCAACGTCATGCAGGACCCGACCATCGCGTCCATCGCCGGTGAGCACGACAGGACGCCTGCCCAGGTCATGCTGCGCTGGCACCTCCAGCAGGGACGCTCCGCCATCCCGAAGTCGACCAACCCCGTCCGCATCGCCGAGAACTTCGACGTGTTCGACTTCGAACTCACCACTGAGGAACTCACCCGGATCGACGCGCTCGACACCGGCGTCCGCGGCGGCCCCGACCCGGACGTCCCTCGCGACGAGTTCTTCGACCGCGCCATCCCCGACGCCTGAGCCGCCCGCACCCAACTCGTGAAAGGACGACCGATGCAGACACGGACCCTGGGCAGGAGCGGCCTGCAGGTCTCGGCGGTGGGGATGGGCTGCATGGGCCTGTCCCACGCGTTCGGGCCGCCCACGTCCCGCGACGAGGCGATCCGCGTGATCTGGGACGCCTACGACATCGGCTACCGGTTCTTCGACACCGCCGAGGCCTACACCGGCACCAATCCCGACGGCAGCACCTCCTACAACGAGGAGCTGGTCGGCGAGGCGCTGCGGCCGGTACGTGACGAGGTCGTCATCGCGACCAAGTGCGGCGTGACGATCACCGACCGTGGCCTGGTCGCCGACAGCCGCCCCGCCACCGTCCGTCGCTCGGTCGACCAGAGCCTGGCCCGGCTCGGGCTGGACCACATCGACCTGTACTACCAGCACCGGCAGGATCCCGACACTCCGGTCGAGGAGGTCGCCGGCGTGATGGGCGAGCTGATCGCGGAAGGGAAGATCGGCGCCTGGGGGCTGTCCGAGGTCGGCGAGGACGTGGTCCGGCGGGCCGATGCCACCTGCCCGGTGACCGCCGTCCAGAACCGCTACTCGATGATGGCGCGGCACTACGAGCCGCTGTTCCCCGTCCTGGAGGAACTCGACATCGCCCTGGTCGCGTTCTCTCCGTTCGCCAACGGCCTGCTCACCGGACGCTACGGCAAGGGCGAGCACTACGACCCGGCCACCGACTACCGCTCACGCATGCCGCAGTTCACCGACGAGGGCATCGACCAGAACGCCGACCTGCTGGCGCTCATCGCCACGACAGCACAGGAGAAGTCCGCCACCCCCGGTCAGATCGCGCTGGCCTGGATGCTCTGCAAGAAGCCATGGATCGTGCCCATCCCCGGGACCAGGAAGACCGACCGGCTGCGCGAGAACGCGGACGCCGCGGAGATCCTTCTGACCGGTGAGGAGGTTGCCGCGCTGGACGACGCGCTCGACCACGTCGCCATGTCCGCTGTGTTCGGTGGGTCCAGGCTCCAGGGTTCGGGCGGCGGTCGGTAGCCGGGGGTCGGGGATCGCGGTCGGTGCGCCGCCCTTCGTGACGCATCCCCGTTCGTTCCTCACCGGGATGCTCCTCAGGGAGCGGTTTGGTGGGGTGGGGGTGCGGTCGTGCCGCGGACGACGAGTTCGGTGGGGATCAGGACGCGGCCGCCGGCTGGGGTGGCCTTCGCGCGCAGCTGTTCGAGGACCAGGCGGACCAGTTCGCGGCCGATGCGGTGGAAGTCCTGCTTCACGGTGGTCAGCGGGGGGAAGGAGTACTCGCTGAGTGCGATCCCGTCGAAGCCGACGACCGAGACGTCCTGGGGAACCTCGCGGCCCTGCTCGTGCAGCGCCCGGATCAGGCCGAACGCCATCTCATCGTTCGCGCAGTACACCGCGGTGATCGACGGGTCCGCCGCGATCTGCCTTCCCTGCTCGTAGCCGGAGCGGGCCGACCAGTCACCGCGCCACACCTGCGCCGGGCGGATGCCCGCCTCCTCCAGGCAGCGCTGCCACGTCCGGGAGCGCACCAGGGCGGGCTCGGAGTCCGCGGGTCCGGCGAGGTGGTGGACGGTGCGGTGACCGAGCTCCAGCAGATGCCGGACGGCGTCCTCGCTGCCCTGCACCTGATCGGCGACGACGGAGGTGTAGTGGCTGATCAGGCGCGAGTCCGACACCGCGACCGGCATGCCGGCCGGGAGCGCCAGCGACGCGGGATCGGCCTGCTCGGCCCGGATGATCACCAGTCCGTCGATGGCCTGATGGGACAGCCGGTGGGCGGCGTGCCGCCAGTCGTCCAGCTGCGGCTCGCGCACCGACAAGAGGGTGACCGAGTACTCCTCGGCCTCCGCCGCCTGCACGACGGCCTCGGTGGTGAGCGCCTCGCCCGTCCGCTCGAACCGGTGGGCGAGCAGGCCGATTGTGCCGAACGAGCCGTTGCGCAGCGCCCGGGCCGCCCGGTTCGGCGAGTAGCCCAGCTGGTCCATCGCGGCCAGCACCCGCGCCTTCGTCTCCTCGCGGACGGGGTCCGCGCCGGTCGACACCCGGGACACCGTCTGCGCGGAGACGCCGGCCAGCCGCGCCACGTCCTCGATGGACGGACCGGTCTTCCTGCGGCCTCGGCCGGTGGTGCTCGGCATGCCGATGATCGTAGCGGCTCCGGCAATGGTTACGTCCCCAGACGCTCCGGAATACCGAACGCCGGTCGGTCAATCTTTACCAGAGCGTGATCTGGACGGTGCTGACAGGTCTCGGAGAGACTGCTACGTTTACGTAAACATTCGGGACTGGCTCAGTGGAGAGCCCGATCCCCGCGCAGGGAAGCACCGGGGAAGTACTCCGGTGAAGGCAAAGGAGAGAGACCCACCCATGAACAAGCTGAGGAAGATCGCTTCGCTGGCACTGGTCGTGCCGCTGAGCATCGCCCTTGCGGCCTGCAGCGGTTCCGGCACCCCGAACGCCACCGACGGAACCAACGCGTCCTCCGCCACCAAGAGCGGCACGCTCACCGTGTGGTGCTGGGACCCCACGTTCAACATCTACGCGATGAACGAGGCCGCCAAGATCTACGCCAAGGACCACCCCGACGTGAAGGTCGAGGTCTCCGAGGTGCCCTGGGACGACCTGCAGACCAAGCTGACCACCCTGGCCCAGTCCAAGGAGACCGAGCAGCTGCCCGACATCTTCCTGATGCAGAACAACGCGTTCCAGAAGAACGTGATCAACTACCCCGACCTGTTCAGCGACTACTCGAAGTCCGGCATCGACTTCAGCCAGTTCCCCGCGGGTGTCACCGCCTACTCGACCGTCGACGGCACGAACTTCGGCCTGCCGTTCGACAACGGCACCGCGATCACCGCGCTGCGCACCGACGTGCTGTCCGAAGCCGGGTTCACCGTCGACGACTTCACCGACATCACCTGGAGCGACTTCCTCGCCAAGGGCAAGCAGGTGCTGGCCAAGACCAAGAAGCCGCTGCTGTCCGGTCAGGCCGGCTCGTCCGACATGATCATGATGATGCTGCAGAGTGCGGGCGCGAGCCTGTTCGACGAGCAGGGCAACCCGACGATCAGCGGCAACGAGGCGCTGCTGAAGTCGATCGACGTCTACAAGGAATTGGTGAAGTCCGGGGTGTTCGTCCAGGTGAACTCGTGGGACGAGTACATCGGCACCTTCGTGAACTCCGCCGTCGCCGGCACCATCAACGGCGTGTGGATCATGGGCTCGATCCAGACCGCGAAGGACCAGTCCGGCAAGTGGCAGATCACCAACCTGCCGAAGCTGGACGGGGTCGCCGGCGCGACCAACTACTCGGCCAACGGTGGTTCGTCCTGGGCGATCAGCTCCAACGCCGACTACGACCTGGCAGCGGACTTCCTGAAGTCGACCTTCGCCGGCTCGACCGAACTGTTCGACACGATCCTGCCCTCCTCCGGCGCGCTGGCCACCTGGCTGCCGGCCGGCAAGAGCTCGGTCTACGCCGCACCGCACGAGTTCTTCGGTGGCCAGCCGGTCTTCTCGAAGGTGATCGAGTTCTCGTCCCAGGTGCCGAAGAACAACACCGGCGCGTACTACTACGAAGGACGGGACGCGGTCAGTGCCGCGATCACGAAGATCCTCAACGGCACGGATCCGAACGCGGCCCTCGACGAGGCGCAGAAGACCGTCGAGTTCGCGATGAAGTGATCGCCTGATCACGTGAACCCCTGGTGTGGGGACCGGGTGTCCGGTCCCCACACACCCCCTCCAGCAGCCTCTTCCACCGTCATCCCGAGTCCCTTTCACCGTCATCCCGAGTCCTTTTCACCGTCATCCCGGCGCACGCCGGGATCCCCGAGCGCGTGAGGAACGAAGTCCCGTGTCACTATCGGCCACGCACACCCCGGGCGCGGCTCCGGTCGTCCCGGAGAAGACCGGCCGTGCGCCCCGTCCGCCGCGAAGACGCCGGTTCGGCATCGAACAGCGACGCAGTCTCACCGGCTGGTTCTTCCTGATCCCCGCCGCCGTGCTGATCGCGTGGATGAACTTCTGGCCGATGTTCCAGGCGTTCATCCTGTCGCTGCAGACCGGTCGCGGCACCCGGCTGACCTTCGCGGAGCCGCTCTGGTACAACTACCAGCGGCTGTTCTCCGACGAGATCTTCAAGCTCACCGTGCAGAACACGCTGATCTACCTGGTCGCCCAGGTGCCGATCATGCTGGTGCTCGCGCTGATCCTCGCGAACCTGCTCAACGATCGGAACCTGCGGTTCAAGGGCCTGTGGCGGACGGCGATCTTCCTGCCCTGCGCGGTGTCGCTGGTGTCCTACTCGCTGGTCTTCCGCACGATGTTCGCCACCGACGGCCTGATCAACGACATGCTGATGGGCCTGCACCTCGTCAGCTCGCCGGTGAACTGGCTGGGCGAGACCGGGACGGCGCGGTTCGTGATCATCGTCGGCCTGCTGTGGCGGTGGACGGGCTACAACATGGTCTTCTACCTCGCGGCCCTGCAGAACCTCGACTACTCCACTCTCGAAGCGGCCAAGATCGACGGTGCCGGAGCGTTCAAGACGTTCTGGTACGTCACCGTCCCGCAGTTGAAGCCGATGATCCTGCTCACGGCCATCATGTCGACCAACGGCACCATCCAGCTGTTCGACGAGTCCTGGAACCTCACCCAGGGTGGACCGGCCTACACCTCGATGACGATGTCGCACTACCTGTTCGAGCTGTCGTTCCAGAAGAACCCCAACTTCGGCTACGCCGCCGCGCTGTCCTACGCGATCCTGATCATGGTCGCGGTGCTGGCGGCGGTCCAGATGAAGGTCGGTGACAAGCGTGACTAGGCGACTGCGCCGCGTGCCGGGCTATGCATTTCTCACCGTCGCCGCTGTGGTCTCGGTGTTCCCGCTGTACTTCATGGTGGTGTCGGCGACCAACAGCAGCCAGGACGTGCTCGGCTCCCGCATGCTGCCGGGGACCAGCCTGATCGCGAACTTCACCGCGCTGGTCGGCTCCCAGGACGTCGCCTCGGCCATGTGGTACTCGACGGTGAACGCCGTCGCCACCACGGTGCTGGCGTTGATCGTCTGCTCGATCGCCGGCTACGGGTTCGAGGTCTTCCACTCGCTCGGCAAGGACCGGCTGATGAGCGTCCTGCTGCTGGCGATGATGATCCCGTTCGCCGCGACGATGATCCCGCTGTTCCAGATGTTCGCGAACATGAAGCTGGTGAACTCGACCATCGCGGTGATCCTGCCGGCGATCGCGACGCCGTTCCTCGTCCTGCTGTTCCGGCAGGCGTCGCGCTCGTTCCCGCACGAGATCATCGAGGCCGCCCGGATCGACGGGCTCAGCGAGGTGTCGATCTTCGCCCGGATCTTCCTGCCGACCATGCGCTCGACCTACGCCGCCGCCGCGGTGATCACGTTCATGACGGCCTGGAACAACTTCCTGTGGCCGAAGGTGATCCTGGTCAACAATGCCTATCAGACCATGCCCATGCTCATCTCGAACCTGAGGGCGGGCTACGTGACCGACTACGGAGTACTCATGCTCGCGGTGCTGCTTGCTTCGCTGCCGACGATGGTGATCTTCCTCATCCTGCAGCGCAGCTTCGCCGAGGGCATCACAGGAGCCATCAAATGAATCTCGACACTTCGACGGGCTCAGTGCAGGCCAAGCTCGATCAACGCTTCCAGGTGGAGAGGATCGCCGACCCGACGTTCTTCGCCGAGAACCGCCTGCCCGCGCGTTCCGACCATCGCTGGTTCGCCGAGGCGGAGGAGGCGACGTCGGGGTCGAGTTCGTTCGAGCAGAGCCTGAACGGGCTGTGGAAGTTCCACTACGCGAAGAGCCCCGCGACGACCCTCGCCGGCTTCGAGGCGCCGGAGTTCGACTGTTCGGGCTGGGACGACATCCCCGTCCCCGCCCACATCCAGCTGCAGGGCTACGACCGTCCGCAGTACACCAACGTCCAGTACCCGTGGGACGGCCTGGAGCCGGTGGAGCCCGGTGAGGTGCCGACGCGGTTCAACCCGGTGGGCAGCTACGTGCGCACGTTCACCCTCGACCGGCCGCTGGCGGACGGGGAGCGGCTGAGCGTCTCGTTCCACGGTGCGGAGAGCGCGGTCGCGGTCTGGTTGAACGGGACGTACATCGGGTACGGCGCCGACTCCTTCACACCGTCGGAGTTCGACCTCACCGACGCGCTGGTCGACGGCGAGAACAAGCTGGCCGCGCAGGTGTTCAAGTGGAGCGCCGGCTCCTGGATCGAGGACCAGGACTTCTACCGGTTCTCCGGCCTCTTCCGGGACGTGGTGCTGTACCGCCGACCGGCCGTCCACGCCCAGGACCTGCGGGTGCGCTGCGCGCTGGCCGACGACCTCGGCGAGGCCGTGGTGTCCGTGCGGGTCTCGCTGGTGGGGCAGGGGAGCGTCCGCGCACGGATCGACGGCGTGGGTGGACTGGTCGGAGATGCGGACGGGGAGTGGTCCGTCCGCCTCGTCGCGCCGCGGTTGTGGAGCCCCGAGGACCCGTACCTGTACGACCTGGTGGTCGAGGTGTTCGACGAGGGCGGTGCGCTGGTCGAGCACATCCCGCAGGCGGTCGGCGTCCGGCGGTTCGGCATCGAGGACGGGCTGCTGAAGCTGAACGGCCGGCGCGTGGTGTTCAACGGGGTGAACCGGCACGAGTTCGGGCTGCAGGGACGGGTGATGAGCCGCGAGCAGACCGAGGCCGACCTGCGGGTGATGAAGGCGGCGAACATCAACGCCGTCCGTACGTCCCACTACCCCAACAACTCGTTCTTCTACGAGCTGTGCGACCGGTATGGGTTGCTGGTCGTCGACGAGATGAACCTGGAGAGCCACGGCAGCTGGGACCGGCACCGCCGCGGCGACGGCCCGGCGGCGGACGTGGTGCCAGGCGACCGTCCCGAGTGGCGCGAGGTGCTGCTCGACCGGGCGCAGAGCATGCTCGAGCGGGACAAGAACCACGCCTGCGTGGTGATGTGGTCCTGCGGCAACGAGTCGTTCGGCGGCTCGAACATCCTCGCGGTGGCGGACTGGTTCCGCGCGGTCGACACCCGTCCCGTGCACTACGAGGGCGTGTTCTGGGACCCGCGCTACCCCCAGACCACCGACGTGGTCAGCCAGATGTACACGCCGGCGGTCGAGGTCGAGCGATATCTCGCGATGCATCGGGACAAGCCGTTCGTGCTGTGCGAGTACGCGCACGCCATGGGCAACTCGTTCGGGGCCGTGGATGCCTACGTCGACCTCGCCTATCGCGACCCGCTGTTCCAGGGCGGGTTCATCTGGGACTTCGCCGACCAGGCGATCCGTCTCGTCGACCGCAAGGGACGGGAGTTCTTCGGCTACGGCGGCGACTGTGGCGAAGCGCCGCACGACTACGAGTTCAGCGCCAACGGGATCCTGTTCGCCGACCACACGCCGACGCCGAAGCTGCCCGAGGTGGCCTACCTCTACCAGCCGTTCCGGATCGCGATCTGCCGCGACGGCATCGAGGTGGAGAACCGCTTCCTGTTCACCGGTTCGGCCGGCTTCGAGTGCATCGTGACGCTGCGGCGCGAGGGTGTGGTGCTGCGCGAGGAGCAGGTGGACGTCGACGTGGCACCGGGGGCGTCCGGGCACGTCGGACTGCCTTTCGCGCTCCCGGAGGAGCCCGGCGAGTACGCGGTCGACGTGGAGTTCAGGCTTCGCTCGGCGACTGCCTTTGCTCCCGCCGGCCATGTGGTGGCCAGCGAGCAGGCGGTGTTCGCCTCCCGGCCGCTGGTCTCCTCCCAACACCAGCCGCTGGTTGGCTCCCCCCAACCGCCGGTCCCCCTCCACCCGCTGGTCTCCCCGCAATCGCTGGTCTCCCCGCAATCGCTGGTCTCCCCGCAATCGCTGGTCTCCCCGCAATCGCTGGTCGAGCTGGTCGAGACCA
>NZ_JARKPQ010000378.1 GCF_029975155.1 Propionicimonas sp.
CGTCTACACGCGTCGCCGGGAACGGATCTCGTCGGATGAGGAGGAGCGGCGCCGCGCCGGTTTCGAGTTGCAGACGTCCTACCGGTTCAGCCAACACGGCGCCCGCTCGGGCAAGCTCACCGCCGAAGTGCTGGCCGACGGCGAACCGCTGGCCGACCTGGCCTACGGCGACTCGGCAGAGGTGCGGGTCACCAACCGCGGGCGCCGCCGGCGCAAGGACCCGGCCGAAGTCGGCTTCTACCTGGATCCGGTGAAGGGCCAGTGGCTGTCTGACAGGGCCGGCGCTGACGCCGAGAGCGACGATGGTGACTCCGATCCGGACGAGGCGAACTCGCTGAGGGTGATCCCGTACGTACGGGACAACCGCAACATCCTCGTCCTCAGGCTGGCGGACGCTGTCCCCGACGAGGTCGCCACCACCCTGCGCTATGCGCTGGAACGGGGCGTCGAGGCGGCCTTCCAGTTGGAGGATTCCGAACTGGCGAGCGAGGCGCTGCCCGACGACCAGCACCGCGGCCGGATGTTGTTCACCGAGTCTGCCGAGGGAGGCGCCGGCGTCCTGCGTCGCCTGCAGGCCGAGTCGGGCGCCCTTGCGCTGGCCGCGCGCACTGCCCTGGAGATCACCCACTTCGACCCGGTCACCGGCGAGGACCGCGGCTCGGCCGAGGCGGGCAGCGAGCGCTGTGAGAAGGCGTGCTACGACTGCCTGCTGTCGTATGGCAATCAGTTTGAGCACACGGCGATCGACCGTCACCTGATCCGCGACCTGCTGCTGCGGTTCGCAGGTGCGCAAACGAGCGTATCGGCGTCGGACCTGCCGCGCGGCGAGCACGCCGATGAGCTGTTGGCTGCTTGCGACACTGACTTGGAGCGCAACTGGCTGCGGGTGCTGATGGCCGGCGACTTCCGGCTGCCGGACGCCGCGCAGCCGCTGTTGGAATCCGCGCGCTGCCGGCCGGACTTCCTGTACTCCGACGCTGGGCTGGCGGTGTTCATCGACGGCCCGGTCCACGACCGGACGGACAAGATCACTGAGGACGTCGCAGCTGAGGAGCGCCTGTTGGATGCAGGCTACTCCTTCGTCCGGTTCGCGCACGATGAGGACTGGCTGGTCAAGCTCCGCGGACGCGCGGACGTGTTCGGGGAAGGACGGCGGGCGTGACGACCTTTGCGGTGGGGAGCCTGGTGGCGGCGCGGGGCCGCGAGTGGGTCGTGCTGCCCGACAGCTCGGACGACTTCCTCGTGCTGCGTCCCCTGGGCGGCACCGATGACGACATCGCAGGCGTGCTGCCGGCCATTGAGCCCGTGACCACGGCGTCATTCCCGCCACCCAGCGCCGATGACCTGGGCGACCACGAGAGCGCCCGCCTGCTGCGCAGCGCCCTGCAGATCGGCTTCCGGTCCAGCGCCGGCCCGTTCCGTTCGCTGGCCGGGATCGCCGTCGAGCCGCGCGCCTACCAACTGGTGCCGCTGCTGATGGCGCTGCGGCAGGACACCGTCCGCCTGCTGATCGCCGATGACGTCGGCATCGGCAAGACCATCGAGGCGTCCCTCATCGCAGTCGAACTGCTGACTATCGGGGACGCCCGCAGGCTTGCGGTGCTGTGCAGCCCGGCGCTGGCCGAGCAGTGGGCCGGCGAGCTGCGCGCCAAGTTCGGCTTGGAGGCCGAACTGGTGCTGCCGAGCACGGTGCGCCGCCTGGAACGCCAGTGCATCGGCGGTGAGTCCATCTTCGAACGGTTCCCGTTCACGGTCGTGTCGACCGACTTCATCAAGTCCGACCGGCGACGCAACGAGTTTCTGCGCACCTGTCCCGACCTGGTCATCGTCGACGAAGCCCACACCTGCGTCGCGGATGGCGGGTTCGGCGGCAAGGCACGCACTCAGCGCTACGACTTGGTCCGCGCTCTGGCCGCGGACCCCAACCGGCACCTGTTGCTCGTCACCGCCACCCCGCACAGCGGCAAGGACGCGGCGTTCCGCAACCTGATTGGGCTGCTCGACCCGGCGTTGCACGACCT
>NZ_JARKPQ010000393.1 GCF_029975155.1 Propionicimonas sp.
GGGTCGGGGCTGTTCACCGTGAAGATGCCGGTGATGATCGAGCCTTCGGCGTTGTCACCAGCGAGTTCTAAGAACTCGGGGGTGTTCTGACCACCGAAGTACTGACCGGTGTAGCCGAGCTTGTCGCGCAGGGTGTCCGGCAAGCTGCTCGGCGTGCCCATGGGCGTCGACGTGTGCTACACCAACCATGCCGAGGCCGACTTCGACGACATGGACACCCTGCTCACGCTCCTGGCGGCTGCCGGCGTGAACTTCGTCATCACCGTGCCGGGGGCCGACGACGTCATGCTGGGATACCAGAGCCTGTCGTACCATGACGCCCTCTACATTCGAAACGTGCTGGGCTTGCGCTGCGCTCCCGAGTTCGAGGCCTGGCTGATCGCGCAGGGCATGGCCGAGCAGTCGGGCCGAATATGGGGCGTCGAGCTCGGTGAATCAGGGCTTCGTGAACTGGTGGGGAGCGTGCAATGAGCAGTCAAATCCAACGAGACGACCGGACGACCGCCGCCGAGGCGAGTGTCACCGACCTGTGGGCGCCTTTGCGCCGGACCACCCAAGCCCGCATCGGACTCCCCCGCGCAGGCATGGGCATGACCGCATCGACCGTCCTGGAACTCCAGGCGGCGCTCGCCGCCGCCAGGGACGCCGTCCATGTGCCGCTCGACGTGGATCCACTCCTGGACGCAATGGCCGCTCTCGGCCTGGGTGCGCCTACCGTGCTGCACAGCAAGGCGGCCGATCGTAGCGTCTATCTGCGGCGTCCCGATCTCGGGCGCGCCCCCGACGGCTTGGACCTTCTGCCTACCGGCTCGTGGGACGTCGGGTTTGTGGTCGGCGACGGATTGTCGTCCAAGGCAGTCGCCGAGCACGCCGTCAACCTGCTCACCGCGCTGGCAGAAGCTCTCGGCGACTCGGGTCTCACGCTTGCCCCACCCGTCCTGGTCACCCAGGCGCGGGTCGCCGTCGGCGACTGGATCGGGCAGACGATGGGGGTCCGCACCGTGCTGATGCTCATCGGAGAGCGCCCTGGTCTGAGCGTCGCCGACAGCCTGGGCATTTACCTCACCCATGAACCTCGTCCTGGCCGAACCGACGCCGAACGCAACTGCATCTCGAACATTCACCCGCCCGAGGGGCTCGGCTACGCCGAAGCCGCGGCGACCGCCGAACGTCTCGTCCGTGGCGCCCGGGCGCTGGGACGCTCGGGGGTCGATCTCAAGAACGTTTCGGGGCCGGTCGAACTGTCCTGAGCCGACCCGTTCCGGGTGATTGGTGCACCCCTGTGCGGCGGGGCGTTTAGCCGACCCTACCGTCACCATCCATGGTGATGTTGTTCGCCCCGCCAGTGCGGCAGAGCGTTTGGCGATGTCAGTCTGGTGAGGAGTCGACTGCCTGCCCTCATGCCCCCGACCTGCACCAGAAGCCGCCAAGAAGACGTTGCCCTCACGACAAACTCAAGAAATGCCGACCGGGTCCGCCGGAGCCGCAGTAGAGGCGACCCCGGCAGACCCGGTCACTCGAATTCGTTGGACGGATCAGCCCAGCTGTTGCGGCCCGTCCTTCAGGCCGCCAGACAGTGCGTACTCCTCTTCGGGCGACAAGACCAGCCGTTTGCGCCCGAACACGGCGAACAGCACCAGGGCCGCAATGTAGACCACAACGATGGTGTAGATCGCAGCAGTGTAGTCGGGGTTGAGCAGCACGCCAATGAAGATGGCCAGCGCTATTGCGCCGGCGATGACCGCCCCGGGAACTCCGAAGGGGCTCGGGTGCGGACGTGCCGCAGCGGGGGACTTCATCCGCAGGATAACGAACGACGTCATCTGCAGAAGGTACGAGAGCACAGCGCCCCACACCGCGATGTTGAGCACCACCGAGCCGGCCGCCTCGCCGCCGTACTGCACGATGAACAGCGAGATGAAGCCGATGACCGCGCCCACCGCGAGGGCGAGGTAG
>NZ_JARKPQ010000394.1 GCF_029975155.1 Propionicimonas sp.
CTCAGCGATTTCCAGGCTGCGGTCAGCGTGCCGCATCGCGCACAGCAGCTGTCTGGCGATGAACGGTTTGCCGGCCGCTGCGGCCGCATCCATGCCCTCGCGCAGGCCCTCGGCGACGGCCTCGACTGCCTCGTCCAAGCCAAGCCCGGCGCGCAGATGCTGCTCGGGCGCCCACCGCGCCTCCCCGGCGACGACCCCGTCCGCCACCTGATCGGCCACCCACTCGCGGGCGACCCGGCGCAGGTCAGCTGCCCGCTGCATGCAGGCGGTGGTGTGATCGAAGGTGGTCAGGTACTGGGCCAGCGAGCCCGAATTCGCGGTCGCGAAAAACCAGTCCGCCAGGTCATCCGCCGACCCCGCCGGCAGCCGATGCCCGATGTCGTCGGCGATCTCGATCATCGTCTGCGGACGCAGTCCACCGTCCAGATGATCGTGCAGCGTGACCTTGGGCAGATTGCGGAAGAACTCTTCGTCGGCCATGGGGGCAATGCTAGAGGGTCCGCGCCCGAGCCGATCAGGCCAGCAGCGTCCGGTCGCTCAGCTGGACGCCCTTGAGCTTGTCGAATTCCGACATCAGGTCGGCCACCGTGGCCTTCTGCTTGGCCTCGTCGCGCAACTCGAGAATGATCTCGCCCTCGTGCATCATGATCAGGCGGTTGCCCAGCTGCAGCGCCTGCTCCATGTTGTGAGTGACCATCATCGCGGTCAGCTTGTGGCGCTCCACCATCTGCTTGGTCAGCCGGGTGATCAAGGCCGCACGTTGCGGGTCGAGGGCCGCGGTGTGTTCGTCCAACAGCAGGATGCGTGGCTGGGTGAATGCGGCCATGACAAGCGAAAGCGCCTGCCGCTGGCCTCCCGAGAGCAATCCGACGCGCGCGGTCAGCCGGTTCTCCAGACCCAGCTCGAGGTTCTTGAGTTCTTCGCGGAACTGTTCGCGGCGGGCGTTGGTGACACCCAGTTTGAGCGCGCGTCCACGATTACGGGCCCAGGCGATCGCCAGGTTCTCTTCGATCGTCAGATGCGGGCTGGTGCCGGCCATCGGATCCTGGAAGACCCGGCCGACTTGCCGGGCCACCCGGTAATCGGGCAGCCGGGTGACGTCCTCGCCGTCGATCCAGATGCTGCCCAGGTCGGGGCGGTAGCGCCCGGCGACCACATT
>NZ_JARKPQ010000049.1 GCF_029975155.1 Propionicimonas sp.
ATCGAACTGACCCCGGCCGCCCGCGAACTGATCGCCAAGCGCGGCTACGATCCGGTGCTCGGTGCTCGTCCGCTGCGGCGTGCGCTGCAACGCGACATCGAGGATCCGATCGCCGAGCAGATCCTGTTCGGAGGCCTGACCGCCGGGTCGATCGTGGTCGTGGACGCCGTCCCTGGCGCCGACGAGAAGTCGACGGACGCATTCACGTTCGTCGGAACTCCGAAGTCCACGCTGCCGGATGTCCCGTTCGCCGAACTCAGCGGAGGGTCCGAAGCCGGCTGATGATGATGCCGGCCTGATTCGAGAACAACAAGAGGCGGTGGCTCCCCGAGTGGGGGCCACCGCCTTCTTGATGTCAGGCGGGATCCACGAAGCCCTTGACGCCCAATCCGATGAACAGAACCCCGCCGACCAGCAGACTGATGATCACCAGCTTGTGGTAATCGTGATGCACCACCAGGTCGTACGCGCGGGTGATCGCCGTGGCCATCCGCGGCCAGCGATTCCAGCTCCACGCCAGGATCAGATACGGCCCGACCAGGGTCGGAACGAACGCGAGGTAGACCAGGGCGCGCAGGGCCAGATCCGGCCCGACCACCGAAACCACCCGCGCCACGATGTACATGGTCGCGAACCCCGACGAACCCATGAACGCGTTGGCGAATCCCAGCGCAGCAGCGGTTCGGGGCGAACTGTCGTCGGTGCGATGCGGGCGGTCGGGCTTGGGCCGCGGCGCGGCCGGGCCGCGACGGCCGCGACGGCTCAGCAGACCGGCCGCCAGCAGCAACAGCACCCCGGCGACCAGATCGACGTACCGCTGCATCACGATCGCCCGGACCCCTGAGGACAGGTACTTGGAGACGATGGCGCCGTCGACAAACTGGTAGACGATGAACAACAGGGTGCAGCCGATCGCCAGCCCCAGGGATATCCACGCCACGGCCCTGCGTCCGGGCGCCCCCTGCACCAGATAGGCCAGGCAGATGCCGTACAAGGTTGGGCTGAAACCCATGACGAGACCCAGTACCAGGAGGCTGG
>NZ_JARKPQ010000034.1 GCF_029975155.1 Propionicimonas sp.
ACAAGGTAGGGTGGGACACCTGAAAGGTGCTCCTTCCAGCGGATGGCTACGGGTCTCAACACCTCGTATCATCCCAGGCCAGGAGCACCTTTCGCCATTCATTCCGCCGGTCGAGACCACACCCCCGTGAAATCTCGAGGCCAGGGCGGCAGCCGGATTCACGGACCTGGACACGCTGCGCGATGCAGCAGCGGGGATGCAGGCTGCCGTTGCAGAGGATCGAAACAACCTTGGGCTGCAGCAAAAGGTCTCAGACACGATGATCTCGAAGAACGGACCGATGAACGTCGGGATGATAATCGCGGCGGCATTTGCCCAGCAGGATCTACCTGCGTCGGAGCTCGCGGCCAGAGACCGGTTGCCCCAGAACACCGCCGAAGCTGTGCAGTGGATCTGGAACGTGGCCAGCGGCTTCGCGCACGGGTACTCCTGGCCGCGGGTCGCAGACACCATGACTGATCTCTGGCACAACATCAGCACAGCGATGTTCTACGCCGGCGCGGTGATGAAACTGCTCCACCTGGCACATCAAACCTCCCGCCAGGAGTGGTCGCAGCTCATGGCTGATTATGCCCAAGCCGGGGACTGACCTAGGCGTCACCTCCGAGGGTTATGGCGGGGCAGTCCGTGACCCACGGGTCGGTCCGTCGTGACCTGCTAGTACTCTCACGGAAAGTCATCTACGAGGGAGAGCTATGGCGAAGGCGCTGTCGTTGAACGAGATCCGGCGGCGGGCTGCGCAGTTCGTCGTGGAATGGCGTGACGAGCCTGGGGATGAGCGTCAGCAGGCTCAGTCGTTCATACGGGACTTGCTGCGGGTCTTTGGGATCACGAGTACAAAGGCTGCGCTGTACGAGAAGCGCGCAAAGCGCTCCTCGACGGGGCACCGCGGATACATCGACGCCCTCGTGCCGGGCCTGTGTGCGATCGAGATGAAATCCGCCGGGAAGGACCTCGAGGTAGCCGAGCGCCAGGCGCTGGACTACATCGACGACCTGACCGACGTGGAAACCCCACGCTGGGTCATCTCTAGTGACTTCACTCAGTTCCGCATCCTGGACCTCAAAGCACCCGACGGCGCCGACACGCGCACCTTCACCCTCGAAGAGCTGCCGGCCAACTCCGACCTGCTGGCGTTCCTGGCCGGCTACCAGACCAGTCCCTTCGGGAACCAGCAGCAGGAGGAAGCCTCGGTCAAAGCCGCCCAGATCATGGCCGACCTGTACGAGGCGCTCTCTGATTCTGGCTATGACGACCACGATGCATCCGTCTTTCTCGTGCGGGTGCTGTTCTGCCTATACGCCGATGACGCAGTTGAGTCCCGCATAGTGGTGTAGCGCGGTGGCCCCGTGATCGTCCCGGACGTGGACGCGGCCACCGTGTGATCTTTCGAGTGAACCTCTCACAGCACTCTCGAACGGAGTCATCACGATGACCGCTCCCCATGGGCTGACCCCGTGATGTAGGTCCAGTCGTTGTGGGAGTCGTCTTGATGCTCGCTGCTGCGGGCAGGAAGACTGGTCTCATCATGACGAACACGAGGAAGCGGCACACGCCTGAGCAGGTCGTGCGCAAGCTCGGACAGGCCGACCGGATGCTGGCCGATGGCGCGGACGTCGCGGCGGTGTGCCGCGAGCTGGGCGTGTCGGAACAGACGTACTACCGGTGGCGCAACCAGTACGGCGGGCTCAAGGCCGACGACGCCAAGCGCCTCAAGGAGCTCGAGAAGCAGAACGCCACCCTCAAGCGTCTGCTCGCTGAAGCAGAGCTGGAGAAGGCGGCGCTGAAGGAGCTGGCAGAGGGAAACTTCTAGGCCCGGGCAGGAGGCGCGCCGCCGTCGCTCACCTCATCGCGAAGATGCGGGTGAGCGAGCGGATGGCGTGCCGGCTGACCGGGCTATCCAGGTCCGCCTACCGGCGCACCCTCAAGGCCGATACCGTCGCCGACCCCGACGCCGCCTTGCGTGAATGGCTGCGCGGTTACGCGAAGAAGCACCCCCGCTGGGGCTATCGGCGCGCGTACCACGACGTCCGCGGCGAGGGCTGGCAGGTCAACCACAAGAAGATCCAGCGGCTATGGCGCGAGGAAGGCCTACGCGTGCCCCAGCGACGTCGCCGTAAGCGCATCGGCTCCTCGACCGCGGACGCCCCCAAGGCGTGCGCCCCGAACGTGGTGTGGGCCATCGACTTCCAGTTCGACGTCGACGAGGCCGGGCGTCCGATCAAGATCGCGTCGATCGTGGACGAGCACACCCGGGTCTGCCTCGGCGGCCTCGTGGAACGCTCCATCACCGCCGACCGTCTCACCGACCATCTCGACGACCTCGTCAAGCTGCACGGCCCGCCCGCGGTCCTCAGAAGCGACAACGGGCCCGAGTTCATCAGCCAGGCGATCGCCGACTGGGCCGGCACCCGCACCGGCTTGTCGTACATCCCGCCCGGCTCGCCGTGGCTCAACGGCTACGTCGAGTCGTTCAACTCCCGCCTGCGCGACGAGTGCTTGAACATCAACAGCTTCTACTCACTGCTGCACGCCCAGGTCGTCATCGGCGACTGGAAGGTCGAGTACAACACCGTGCGACGCCACTCGGCGCTGGGCTACCTCACCCCGGCCGACTATGCTCGCCACTGCACACACGAAATGGAACCCGACGACTCACACAGAGACCGGACCTAACAACGGGGGCGGCCCACCGCCATGAACATCGACACGAAACGAGTCCGCCGTGACCTCAGCATCCTGCGCGACTGGCTCGGCGTAGATGCGGCTACAGGCCAACCCCACATCCCTGAAGCCACCAAGAGCAACGCCGCGAAACTGCTGGGCTGCGGAGCCTACGAAGTCAACGGGCTCCTATACGACGCTGACCTCTTCCGTCGGCTGCGAGTCCGCGGCGAAGCCCGTGGAGCTGCGGGTTTACCCGATCTCACCAAGGCGCTGGCGCTGGTCAATGGGCGACCTTTCGATGAGGTTCGCAGTGGTGGCGGCTCCTGGTTGGTCGACCAGAGCCTCCCGCACTACCTCACCGTCGCTGTCGTTGATGTAGCCCACCTCGTCACGACCATCAGCCTGGCCCGGGGAAACCACCGGGTAGCGCGCGCGGCCACCGAGACGGCCATACTCGCCGCCCCCCACGAGCAGATCCCTCGCCTTGACCTGGCGGCCGTGGCGGCCGCCGAAGGCCTCTCCAGCGAAGCGAAGCTCATCGCCCAAACCACCCTCGACGGCGATGGGGACGAACCACCGCTCGAGGTGAGTCGAAGGGCCGGTGAGATCGTGGCGAGGCACCGCTGGCTGGTGGATGACGCCCAAGCCAGCTAGGGCGTGTTGCTAAACCTTTCTGGGGTCGGGATCGACGAGTATCGTTCGCGTGACGCGTGATGTGATCTCTGAGGAGATGTGGGCGGTGATCGGGCCGTTGTTCCCGGCTGCGCGGTCGGTGGGTCGTCCGCCGGTCGATCGCAGGCTGGTGGTCGAGGCCACTGCGTGGCGGTTCCGCACGGGATCGCCGTGGCGCGATCTGCCCGAGCGGTTCGGGAACTGGAACACGATCTACAAGAACTTCAACCGGTGGGCCGAGCAGGGCGTGTGGGCGCGTGTGCTGGAGCACGTCCAGGCCATGGCGCACCATGCCGGGACGCTGGACTGGGTCGCCTCGATCGACTCCACGGTCGTGCGTGTGCACCAGCACGGCGCGACGCTTCCGCGCGACACAGGGGGCGGTATCGAGTTACAAGAAGTTCGGCGATGAGCCGCCGGATCACTCAATCGGACGCTCTCGTGGGGGCCTGACGACCAAGAATCACCTGGTCAGCGACGGTCGGGGGCGAGTGCTGGCGTTCATCCTCACGCCCGGCCAGAGCGCCGACACGAGCATGTTGATCCAGACGATGGAGCAGGTTCGGGTGCCCACCAGCGGCCGTGCGCGGACCCGACCGGATCGACTGCTGGCCGACAAGGGCTACCCCTCCAAAGCGAACCGCACCTGGCTACGCCGGCACGGCATCGCCACCACGATTCCCGAGCGGGACGACCAAATCGCCCACCGGCGTAAGAAGCCCGGCAGACCGATCGACTTCGGCGAGGCACAACGCGAACGCTACAAGGGCCGCAACGTCGTCGAGCGCTGCTTCAACAAGCTCAAGCAGTGGCGCGGCCTGGCGATGAGATCTGACAAGTACGCCCGCAACTACCACGCCGGCATCTGCCTAGCCGCCACACTCGACTGGCTACGAACAGGGTTTAGCAACACGCCCTACGACCGAGCACGCAACCGCGGCTGCCGACATCCACACGCAGCAAGGATCCTGGCCCAAGGCTGGACCAGGATCCTGTGGCGCTGCTGGCACGACCACCAGCCCTACAACCCCGACCTACACGGCCGGCTCAACACCCTCCAACAAGAGGCTGCTTGACATAGGGCTCTCGTGGTAGTGCACCGTCTTGGGGCAGACGTTCCCAGATTCCCATTCGGGGTTGCGTCAACTGATGCGGGCGAACCGTTCGACGTCGCGCTTGCTGCCGGACACGATCAATTGGTCGCCCTCAAGGACGACGGTCTCGGGCACGGCGTAGATGAAGTCCTCCCCGGGCCGCTTGAGGCCGACGACCGTGACGTCGTGGCGAGTGCGGATCGCCGACTCGGCCAGGGAACGGCCCCACGCGAAGGAAGGCGCCAGCGTCCGGGCCATGGCGAAGCCGTCCTCGAACTCGAAGTAGTCGATCATGTGGCCGGCGACGGTGTGTGCCACGCGCTCCCCCGCCGACCTCTCGGGGTAGACGATGTGGTCGGCGCCGATCCGCTTCAGGAGCTCCCCGTGCTTGCGGGAGGACGCCTTGGCCCAGACCTCGGGGACACCCTCCTCCTTCAGGGTCAAGAGCGTGATGATGGACGACTCCAGGTGCGCCATCGACACGATCGCGATCCCGACGTTCTCCAGGCCAAGCTGGCGCAGGGCGTCCGCGTCGGTGGAGTCCATCCGGACGACGTGCCGCAGCGTGTCGGCGTAGCGGTTGACCAGGTCGAGGTCGGCGTCCACGCCGAGCACGTCCATGCCGAGTTCCTGGAGGCGGCGCGCGCAGGCGATGCCGAAACGCCCCAGGCCGAGCACGAGCACCATGCCGTCGGCGGGGCGGGGCCGGAACAACTTATCCAACAAGGGGGTCCTCCCTCGGCAATTCGTAGTGGCGGTGCCGGGCGGTCATCGCCAGGGCGGCCGCGACGGACACCGGTCCGACGCGACCCAAGTACATCAGTCCCATCAGGACGCCCCACGCCGCGGGGGGCAGGGTGGGGGTCAGGTTCATGGACAGGCCGACGGTGCCGAACGCCGAGATCGCCTCGAACGTGTCCTCGCGCAGGGGCGCGTCGCTGACCGCGGAGATCGCGAGGATGCCGACGAACACCGCCGCTGTGCCCAGCACGACGACTGCCAGCGCTTGACGGGACACAGCAGAGGAGATCTTGCGGCTGCCGAGGACCGTCTTCTCATGGCCGCGCACCTCGGTGATGACGGCGAGCAGGAGCACGGCGACCGTGGTGACCTTCAGGCCGCCCGCCGTGCCGCCGGAACCCCCACCGATCATCATCAGGCCGAAGTCGACCGCGAGGGTCTCGTCGGTGACCAAGGCATAGTCGACCGAGTTGAACCCAGCCGTGCGCGGGAACACCGACCCACCCAGCGCACCCAGGAACTTCCCCATCGGACCTTGACCGCCGAGGGTGGCCGGGTTGGTCCACTCGAAAGCGGCGAAGGTCGCGAACCCGAGCACGAGGAGGATCACCGTGCCGTACAGGGTCAGGCGCAGGTGCACCGACCAGAAGGGGGGCAGGTGCCCGCGCACGCGCTCGACGACCTCGAGGTAGACCGGGAAGCCGAGGCCACCCAGCACGATGGCCAAGCAGATCGGCACCATGACGAAGGGGTCGGCGTTGAACCGCACCAGATTGTCGGGGTAGAGCGCGAATCCGGCGTTGTTGAACGCAGACACCGCGTGGAACATGCCGTGGTAGGCCGCCGCTCCCCAGTCCGGGAGGTAGGACCGGAACCGGAGCGTCAGCACGACCGCGAACACGAGCTCGAACGCCAGTGACAGCATCAGGATCCGGGCTGGGATCGACCGCAGCCCCCGTCTGGTGCGCGCCCGCGTCTCCGACTGGGCGATGTGCAGTTGGGCCTGCGAAGCCCGTCGGGTGACCGAGAAGATGATCAGGCTGGTCAGGGTCATGATCCCCAGCCCACCGACCTGGATGAGGGTCATGATGGTGAGCTCACCGAAGGTGCTCCAGTGGCTCGGGGTGTCGACCACCGCCAGACCGGTGATGCACAGCGCCGACATGGCCGTGAACGCAGCCACCCAGAACCCGCTGGACTCGCCGGACTCGGTGGCGGCGGGAGACATCAGCACGAGCGTCCCGACCACCCACCCGAACAGGTACGCGACCGGGGCGATGCGTCCGGGGTGGGACAGCCACCGCGCAAAGCCGAGCACGCGGAGAACACTACTCCCCCCACCGTGGGTCCGGTGGGCGCTACGGCGCCAGCCGCTCCCGCACCCAGTCGCCGCCCTCGAGGCGGTAGCGCAGCCGGTCGTGCAGGCGCGAGGTGCGGCCCTGCCAGAACTCCCAGACCTCGGGCACGAGGCGGTAGCCACCCCAGTGGTCCGGACGCAGCGGGTGCAGCCCGTGCTCTGCCGCAGCCTTGGCCGCGTTGGCGACCAGCACGCCCCGGTTGGCGATCACCTGCGACTGGGGCGAGGCCCACGCGCCGATGCGGCTGTCGAGCGGGCGCACCGCGTAGTAGGCGTCCGACTCCTCGGGCGTGACCTTCTCCACGCGCCCCTCCACGCGCACCTGGCGCTCCAGCGGCGCCCAGAAGAACAGCAGGGAGGCGACGGGGTTGGCGTCCAATTCGGCGCCCTTGCGCGAGTCGTAGTTCGTGTACCAGACCAGCCCGGACGCATCGAACTCCTTCAGCAGCACCACCCGGGCCGACGGCCGCCCGTCGGCCGACGCCGTGGCCAGGGTCATCGCGTTCGGCTCGAGCCCCTTGATGCGGCGTGCGTCGGCGAACCAGGCCGCGAACTGCTCCAGCGGCTTGTTGGTGGCGGCTTCCTCGTCCAGTTCGCCCTGCTCGTAGCTCTTGCGGAGTCCGTGGAGGTCCATGCGATCCACTCTAATCCCCGGGGCCCCCGCGGGCCCCTCGCTCGCAGGTGGCGAACTAGCCCCTTCATGACCCCCAGGAGCCGGACTATTCCGCGGAATAGTCCGGCTCTGTCTTGTCCAGACCGCTCCTGAACCTAGGGGAGTAACCATGCCCGCAACCCCCTTCCGCGCTGACAAGGGGGACATGGGGGGACATGGGGGGGACATGCCTCTGTCAAGGGGTTATGCGTCTCCTGTGGATGGCGAGAAGTGAAAAAGGCACCCCTTGTGGGTAACTGCCGGACAGGTAGTGCCACATCCCTTCTGTGGAGTTCCGTGTGTGAAAACCAGAAGGGGATTCCTCATGAGCATCGCACGGGAGCTCGGCCTCGAAGCCACCGACCCACTAGCGATCATTGCGTTGCGCTGGGCCGGCTGGAGCGAGCTGCAACCCGCACTGAAGGCTGTCGGGGTTCCTGCTGAACTCCAGCGGTGGCTTCAGCGCAGCCACACTCACCCGAAGTCCCAGACAGCCCATCAGGAGGTCGACTCGGTACTCAGGGCGCTGGCGATCCTCGCCGCGACTGATGGAGAGGACGACCCCGAGGCGGCTCTGCTTCTGGCATGGGTGATGCTCCCCGCAGCTTGCGCCGTGTCTCACCGGTGCCGGAACCGTGCGCCCCAGCTCATCGACCAGATCGTCGCAGCCCAACTGTGGATTGCGGTGCGGTCCTTCCCTTGGCGCGTGCGACAAGGCAGCGTCGCAGGGAACATCGCCGGCGACCTTCAGAAGGCGGTGTCGGAGGACCTCGACATTCTCTCCCCTGGCGGCGATGGCCGCAGCGTCCCGGCCGACCCCGACGACCTGAGCCTGCTCATGCCGGAGACGTCGCCGGATGGCCCCAGCCCGGAAGCTGAACTCCTGGCTGTTCTCGATGAGGCGATCGAAGACGGTGTCATCGACTGGGGTGAGCGAGCTCTCTTGCTGAGCATCACCTCCGCGGCGGCGAACGAGCCGGAGGGTCGCAAGTCGACCACGGGCGTGGCTGGTCTCCTCACGGCACCCGTTGAGGAGGCAGTAGCGGGGGAGTACCGGTCCAGCCGACGAGCTGTTCGTCGTCGGGCCAGCAGGTGCGTCGAGGCCCTCGCCCGGTCCCGAGGCGGCCGAGCATGAACGAGCCCGGAACTCACGTGCAGGTCGACCGCCTCATCGCTGCGGCGACATCTGACAACGAGACCGCCCTTGCGCTGCTTGAAGCAGGAGTAGCACTGCTGCGCCAAGCCCGAGAGGCGCAGGAAGTGCTTGATGCGCTCCCACCCGAACTCAGACTCGCCGCGCTCCAGCAGCGTCGCCGAGCACTCATCCCCACGACAGGAGACGAAGAATGCCCCACCCCGTAGATGTCGCTGAACTGAAGCGCGCGGCTGTAGCCCTGCACGCGGGTGCTTTCGCCATGACCAGCCACACCCGCCTGGGGATGGTCGGCGGCGACGACCTGCCGGCTGGGCTCTCCCTCGTGGTCGCTGGGGTCGCTGGCGGCGTGGGGGCATCCACGGTCGCGCTGGCGATCGCCGAGGCCGGGGGCATGGACCGGCTGTGGGACGTGGCTCCCGCGGTTACGTCCGGACTGGTCGGCGTCTGCGACCGCGAGCTCGGCGTCACCGACGCCCTCTGGCGGGAGGGCCGACGGGGTCGTCTGTTGGTGCAACGCTCGCCGCTGGACTGGTCCTGCACGCCGGGGGAGTGCCCGCTCCCACCCCAAGGCGATCACGCTGTGCTGGACGCCGGTTGGGACGTTCTCAGCCTTCGTGGGGCGCGCGGCTGGATCGCCAAGGTGGTGTTCGACTCGACCACCCCCGTCGTCCTCGTCAGCCGATGCACTGTCCCCGGCCTGCGCCGTCTTGAGGTGGCCCTAGAACTGGTCGATCCCACCGGCGGACGGGACGTGCGGGTGGCAATCACCGGCCTTCCCTCGAAGCGTTGGCCCCGCGAGATCACCCAGCCCGCCCCTGTGGCCCGCCTGGAGAAGGCCGGTCGCGTGGCGTACATCCCCGAGACCAAGGTGCTCGCCATGCGAGGCCTTGACTCCCAATCCCTCCCCGCAGCCGTCCTGGCAGCGGTCAGCAACCTCCACTGAAAGGAACACCTCATGAACAACATCGCATCCCTCACCGGAGTCCACGTCCTCGAGATCTGCCCCACGCTGCCCGAGGCCGCCACCACGGCGGTGAACGAGATCAGCGGCTACGTGCTGGGTGGCGTGGCGGCCCTGTTCTTGGTCGCCATCGTGATCGGCATCGGCGCGATCCTGGCCGGACGCATCTTCGGGATGCCTCACCTGACCAAGGGTGGGGTGATGACGCTGGTGGTCACCGCGATCGTGGCGGTGGCCTTGCCGGTGGTCTACGCCGTCGTGGTCGGCCTGCGCGGGACGGGTTGCATCGGATGAGGTGGCGCAACCGAAACCCGCAGCAGCCGGTGGCCCCGTGGTCGCGGGAGCGTCTGCTGGCGACCCTGCTGATCGGCATCCTGACGATCCTCGTGCTGATGAGTGGCCTGGCTGTGGCGATCTGGCAGGCCGCGACCGGGGCTGGCCCGCAGGCGGGTACCAATCTGGTAGAGGCCGGCCCGGGGTCGTCGGATACGGTCCGGGACCGGATCGCCGCCGAGCCGATGTTGGCGGTCTCGCGTGATGACGCGACCAGGGGAGCGCCGGCGGTCGTCCAGCCTGAGGGCATCGTCATCCCCGAACCCGCGCGACTGGATGGCCCGGCCGGGGTGCCGACCGGGTTCCCGCACACCCCGGAGGGCGCGGTGGGCCAGTTGGCGCAGATCGAGGCGACCGTGCTGGACAGCATGAGCATCGACACCGCCCGCGCGGTCCACGGTGCGTGGGTCCGCGAGGGCGGCCCCTCCTTGGAGGAGTGGGTGATGACCCGCAGCGTGCAGAGCTTCGTCCGTGCGAGCGGCACGACCGAGCGGACGGCGGTGGTGAAGGCCACCCCGGTCGCCGCCCAGGTCAAGGGCACTAATGGGCCGGACTGGGTGGTGGCGTGTGTCCTGTTGGACGTGCACGCCAGCCTGCAGGCCGAGGCCCGGGTCGGGTTCGGGCACTGCGAGCGGATGGCGTGGGTCGAGGGCCGGTGGGTGATCGATGCGGGCATCGTGCCGGCATGGGCGCCCTCGACGTGGCCGGGGTCGCAGAAGGCCGCGGAGGCGGGCTGGCGGCCGTGGGTGATCGAGGGGGTGCAGCGATGATCCCCATCATGCCGTGGGACATCCTGGGCCTGCTCGGCTCGGCGGTGGGCAATGTGATCACCGACGGGTGGATCACTTTGATGATGGGCCTGTGGTCGGCCGCCTTGTGGCTGCTGGCGGTCGTGCTCGGCTTCATGGACGCCATGTTGGTGCCCGACCTTCGCCTGGAGGGTCCGGGCCGGGACATCTACATGATCACGATCGCGTTGGCGATCGCGCTGGCGGGGGTGTTGACGATCCTGCAGGTCGGGGTCGCGCTGGTGCGCCGGGACGGTCGCAGTGTGGGCCGGCTCCTGGTCGGCGTGGCGTCGTTCTGGTTCTTCCTGACCGTCGGCATCGCCTACATGGTGGCCGTCCTCGCCGCCGCCTCGGCGATCACCCGCTCGTTGATGCACCCCCTGCTCGGGGTGAGTTCGTGGCGAGAGTTCCAGCCGTGGACACCGTTCGCGCTGGAGGACATCACCGACGCCGTGCTGGCCACCGTGTTGGGGTTCTGCGCGGGCTTCCTGGTGATCGCTGCGATCGCGTTCTTTCTGATCATGGTCGCCCGCGGTGCAGCCCTGATGGTGCTCGCGGTCACCAGCCCGATCGCCGCCGCCGGCCTGGTGTCGGATGTGGGGCACACCTGGCTGTGGAAGCTGGCGCGCTGGTTCCACGCCGCCGCGTTCACCCCGACGGTGGTGGTGCTGGTGCTGGGCATCGGTATCCAGATGGCCAACGGTGTGGCTGCTGGCCTCTCGGATGGGGTGGCTGCCTCGATCGGGACGGCGTTCGCCTCGACCATGCTGATCGCCACCTCGGCGTTCGCGCCGTTGGCGTTGTTCCGGCTGCTGGCCTTCCTCGACCCGGGCACCGCCTCGGGTTCTTCGGCGCGGGCTGGGTGGGCGGCCGTGGGTGGCCTGTCCGGCCTGATCGGCGGCAAGCAGAACGAGGGTGGCACCAGCTCGGCGGCCTCGACCACGAACGCGACCGGCGGCTCCCAGGGTGAGTCGCAGGCCCAGAGCAGCAACCAGGGCCGGCTCAGCAACGCGCTGGGTTCCCTGGGCGGCAACCAGCCGTCGGCGTCCTCGCAGTCGGGTGGCAGTGGTGTGCTGGGTCGCCTCAACCCGTTCAACCAGCAAGGCAACCAGCAGCAGGGTCAGCACGGTCAGCAGCAGAGCGTGTGGAACCAGCATGGTGGCGGCCAGCAGAGCCCGCTGGCCGCGGGTGTGGCAGCTGCGCGCAGTGGGTTCGCCCAAGGGATGGAGAAGTTCGCCAGCGTGGGCGCCCAGGGGGCCGCGATCGGTGCGGACCTGCAGGGTCAGGTCGGGGTCGGCCACAACGGCTACTACCCCGACTTCCACGGCTCCCCGCGTTCCCAGCAGCAGGCCCAGGTCGCCAACCAGCACAACGCCCAGCAGCAGGCTGCCAACCCGGCCCCGCCGGCTGCGAATGTGCCGACGCCGCCGATCCCGACGCTCAACTACGGCCCGTCCGATCCGGGCAACACCTCCGGTAACTCCAACCAGACAGGGAACCCGTGATGACCCTCTACAACGACTACTCCCGCGACAAGGTCGGCCTGTTCTTCGGCCTGACCGCCCCCCAGTTGGCCACCCTCGTGGTCGGCGCGATGCCGGCCCTGCTCGCGTTGAGCGGCAGCCGGTGGCTGCTGACCGCCGTCCTGGTGGTGGGCTGGATCGTGCTGGCGCTGTTGACGGTGATGCCCATCCACGGCCGCTCGGCGGTCGGCTGGACGGCAGCGGGGGTCCGGTTCCTGACCGGCCGGGTGACCGGCTGGTCGGTGTGGCGCTCGAAGCTGACCCGGGGGGTGGTCGAGGACGTGGCCGCCCCCGACCTGCCCGGCGTGATGAACGCACTGGAGATCCACGAGGGCACCCCGCGGCCGCCGTTGATGCAGCGCGTGGCGATCATCCAGGACCACGTCGCGCGCACATGGGCGGTGACGGCGAAGGTGACCCACCAGGGCATCATGACCGCCACCGAGCACGAACGGACCGGCATGGGCCGAGGGCTCTCAGACCTGCTCGACATCTGCTCGCGCGGCGAGCTCGTCTCTGAGGTGTTGTTCGTGGTCCGCACGGTGCCCGATGACGGTGCCGAACGCGCCCAGTGGGTCTCCCGCCACCGGGTCCGCCACGGCACGGGTGCTGCCGAGATCAACGACCAGCTCGCCGCCGCCCTCACCCGCGCGAGCGTGCGGACCGAGGCGTTCGTCACCTTGGTGGTGCCCGAGGGCCGGATCGCCCGGCGGGCCCGTGAGGTCGGCGGCCGGGTCGAGGGCCGCGCCCGCGTCCTGGAGCTGGTGATGGGCGAGGTCGAGGCCCAGCTGCGCGGCGCGCTCGGCTTCACCGAGGTGGGCTGGCTGACCTCCCCCGAGCTCGCGATCGCCGTGCGGACCGGGTTCGCTCCGGCCGACCGGGCCGGCATCATCACCGCCCTGGCCGAACGGGAACACGACCCGAGGGTGAACCCGACCGTGCCGTGGTCCCAAGCCGGCCCCTCGGGGGCGGACACGCTGGCCCGCTGGTACTCCCACGACGCCTGGAACTCCGCCTCGGTCGGGATCGCGTTACCCGCCCGTGGAGTCCTGATGGGGGCGATGGCCCCGATGCTCACCCCGAGCGAGGCGATGGAACGCCGCACCATGGTGGTCGCCTACCCGATCAAGACCCTGCAGGCCGCCGAGCGGGAGACCGGCAAGGGCGAGTGGGCCGCCGACATCGGGGAGGCCATGCGCGAGGGCGCCAAGATGAAGACCCGCGCCAAGGAAGCCACCAACATCCGCCACCGCCGCCGCCTGGACGCCAAGCTCGCCGCCGGCAACAGCCTGACCGTCCCCTATGCGGTGTGCACGGTCACCGTCCCCAAGACTTACTCGATCGGTGACTTCGCCCACCAGCTCGAGGCCTCAGTCCGCCGGGCCGGTTTCGCCCCCCAGGTCCTCGACCTGTCCCACGACGTCGCCTTCGCAGCCTCCTCGCTGCCGTTGGGCATCAGCCTGAGCAGGAGCACCACATGAACAAGCCCACCCCCACCCACGGTCGCAGTATTCCGCGGAATAACGGGCATTCCGGCCGGTCGGTCGACGCCCTGTTGTCGGACTTCGGCCACCAGCTGCCCCGCCAACCCGAGGCGGCCACGCCGACGCACGACCGGACGCCGCTGTTCCGCCCGGCGAACCGGCGCGGCCCTCTGCGCCGCAACCAAGGCTGGGCGCCCTCCCTGCCGCCGGTGGCCGGCTGGCGGATGACCTCAGACCAAGCGCCCGCGTTGTGGCCGTTCGTGGCCGGCCCCGGCCTGCCCCCGACCGGCGCGCAGATCGGTGTGGACGACTTCTCGGGGGGAGCGTTCTACGCCGACCCGGTCGGTTGGACCCTCGATGACTCGATTCCGGTCACCAACACCAACGTGTTCTGCTTCGGTGACCCCGGCCGCGGCAAGTCCGGCACCACCAAGGCGTTCGTGCTGCGCATGTCCGACTTCGGCTACAAGACGCTCATCCTGGGCGACATCAAGGACGAGTACGAGGGCCTGTGCCACTGGTTCGGTGTCGAACCGATCGCCGTCGGCCAGGGCCTGCACGCGCGGATCAACCCCCTCGATTTCGGGCCACTCATCCACGGGTGGGAGAACCTCACCCCGGCCGAAGCGCGAGCGCGGGCGACCGTCGTGTTCGGCCGCTGGGGCACGCTGGTGCGCGGTCTGGTCGGGTCGCAGAAGGTCGGCGACGTCCACCTGCCCTACGGGCCCACCGAGGCGCGCGTGGTCGACCAAGCCCTTCGCACCCTCACCGGGTACGCCGACGGGCAAACCCGCCTGACCGAGACGACCCTGCCCGAGTTGAGCAAGTTGATCGAGGACCCCAGCGACGAGCTCGTCAACGACTGCCGGTACGCCAACCGGCGCCAGTTCCTGGACGACACCCGCCTGCTGCGTGATGCCCTCAACCGGCTCGTCCGTGGCGTCCTGGCGGGCATCTTCGACGCCCACACCACCATCACCGTCGACTGGACCGCACCCATCCAGTCCCTGTCCCTGTCCCGGTTGAAGCCGCTGGGGGATGAGGCGGTCGCGATCGCGTTGGCGTGCACCAGCTCGTGGGGACGCGGCGTCCGGGAAGTGTCCGACCCGAACCAGCTCAACATCACCATCCGTGACGAGGTGTGGCTCCAGCTCCGCCTCGGCCCGGACGCGGTCAAGAGCTTCGACGCCGACCTGCGCCTGTCCCGGTCGGAGGGGTCGGTGCAGTGGTGCAACATGCACCACCCGGCCAACTTCGAGGCCATCGCCGATGCCGGCTCACAGTCCTCGATGATCGCCCGCGACCTGGCCAAGCTGGCCTCCACGACGATCTACCACGGCATCGACGACCCCGACGCCGTCCCCACCAGCCTGGGGCCGGTCGCCCACCACGCCATCACCGAGTGGGCCTGTCAGAACAAGGGCCGCGCCCTGTGGAAGGTCGGCGATCGCCAGTTCCGCGTCCAGACCGTCCTCCACCCTGCTGAACGCGCCCTGTTCGACACCAACGAAGCCCTCGCCGGAGTCAGCTCATGAAGACCCTCATCGTCGGCATCCTCACCCTCGGCTTGCTGTCCACCGCAGGGCCGTTCGCGGTCGCGGTGCTCAGCGTGGTCCTGTTCGTGCCCACCGCTGAGGAGGCCAGCCAGGAGTACTGCGTCGCCACCCCCCTCATCACCACCCCCGAAGACACCACCCCCAGCGACGACCAGACGCCGGCGGTGGAGGGGACGGAGGTTCCGTCGGTGAGTGGGCTGAGTGCCCGCACCACCGGGGCGACCGAGGGGTTCGAGTTGCCGCCGGCCGACGACAACCTGCGGCGGGCGAGCCTGAACAACCCGCCCACCGAGATCCCCGCCGACATCCTCGCCCTCTACCAAGCCGCCGCGCAGGCCTACAACCTGCCCTGGACACTCTTGGCGGGGATCGGGATGGCCGAGACCAACCACGGACGGCTGAAGGCGACCAGCTACGCCGGAGCGAAGGGGCTGATGCAGTTCATGCCCGCCACCTTCGCCGCCTACGGCGTCGACGGCGACGGCGACGGGGACGCCCACATCCTCAATGACGCCGACAGCATCTTCTCCGCCGCGAACTACCTGAGGGCCAGCGGCGTCCACAACGGGCCCGACGGCGTCCGCGGCGCCCTGTTCGCCTACAACCGGGCGCACTGGTACGTCAACGACGTCCTGTTCTACGCCCACGCCTACGGCGGGGGAGCGGTCCCCGGAACACCCGGGGGAGGGTGTGTGCCGAACGTCGGCATCATCGACGGCGAGATCCCCCAGTCCGACCGCGACGTCGGTTCGGAATACCGGCTCACGGTGGCCACCATCATCGTCAAGCGCGCTGTCGCCGCCATGTTCCCGACCATCACCACGATCGGCGGTTGGCGGTCCAGCTCGAAGATCTCGGTCAGCGACCACCCCCACGGCAAAGGCCTGGACGTGATGATCTCCAACTACCGCGACCCCGCCCAGATCGCCCTGGGTGATGCGATCTGCGACTGGCTCATCGCCAACCACGAAGTCCTCAAGATCAAGTACCTGATCTGGCGCCAACAGTCCTGGAGCCCGCAGCGGCCCTACTGGCGGTCCATGGCCGACCGCGGCTCGGACACCGACAACCACTTCGACCACGTCCACATCAGCGTCCTCGAGTAACCCCACCCCGACCAGCCCGGTCCCCCGCCCCTGCCCTTTCGTCAAGGAGTCCGTTCATGCAGCAGCAACGCCGCCACAACCCCTACCCGCTCACCTGGGAGATCCCCCTCGGCGTCCTCCTCGGCGCGGTCCTGGTGCTGTTCTACGGCCTGCACGCCGGTCGCGGGCTCGCGACCTGGCTGGCCGGGTACGGCTGGCACTGGCCGACCCCGACCGCCCTGGTTTCCAGCATCCCCGGCGTGGTGGCCGGTGACCCGCACGCCGGGCTGGCCGACGGCGCCCTGCCTGCCGGGGCGACCGCCCCGGTGTTGGTGTGCGTCATCGTCGCCGAGCTCGTCCTGCTGGCCGGGATCACCCTCCTCACCGTGTGGGGGTGGGCGCGGTGGGGGCCGGGCCGCATCCTCGGCATGGCCACCCCCACCCAAGTCGAGAACGTCCTCGGCGTGAGCCGTCTGCGCAAGGTCCGCCACGTCATCCGCCCCGACCTGTACCCCAAGAAGCGAGCACTCCGATGAGCATGATCACCCACCATGAAGCCAAGCCACGCCGCGTCCGGTTCGACCCCCACCATGTGGGGTGGCGGATCGGCCGCGCCCACCACCCGCGTGCCGGGGACCTGTGGTGCCCGTGGGACCGCACCTGCGGGGTGATCGGCCCCCAGGGCTCGGGCAAGACCCTCGACATCCTCGTCCCCGCCCTGCTCACCGCCCCCGGTGCAGCGTTGGTGACCCTCACCAAACCGGCCGACCTGCTGCTGTCGTGGCAGGCCCGCACCCGCGACGGCCGGCCCTGCCACGTCCTGGACCCGTTCGGCGCCGTCCCGGGCCTGCCCGAACTGGTGTGGAACCCGATCGACGGGTGCGTCGACCCGCTGGTGGCGGAACGCCGGGCGAAGGCGTTCACCGCCGGCACCGTCAAGGCCGGCGCCTCCGGCAGCGGCGACGCCGCAGCCCGGTTCTACGCCGCCGAGGCCGCCAAGGTCTTGCAGGGCTACTTCCACGCCGCCGCGCTCACCGGGCAGACCCTCGACGTCGTCCTGCGCTGGGTCGCGAACCCGCTGGCCACCCAGGAACCCGCCGAGATCCTGCGCGAGCACCCCGACGCCGCCCCGTTCTGGCACGGCCTGCTCACCGGCGCGCTCACCGGCGACGACCGCACCGCCGGGAACACGATCACCACCGTCCAGCAAGCGTTGACCTTGTTCTTCCAGCCTGACATCCGCCGTCGCTGCATGCCGCGTCCGGGGCATCCGGCCACCGACATCGCCGACATCATCCGGCGCGGGGGCACCATCTACCTGCTGGGACGCGAGGACCCCTACGCCAGCGCCAGCCCGCTGATGACCGCCCTGGCCGAACACGTCCTCGACACCGCCCTCGCCCTCGCCACGGCCAGCGAGCACAACAAGCTGTGCCCGCCGATGCTGGCCTGCCTCGATGAGTTGCCCTCGACCGCACCCCTGCCCACTCTCCGCATCCGGATGGCCAACGAACGAGCGTTGGGCATCTCGTTCATCTGGGCTGCACAGACGTGGCGGCAGCTCGCCGCCCTGTACGGCGAGCAGGAAGCCCGCGCCCTGCTCGGCCTGACCAACGTGCTGGTCATGTTCGGCGGCAGCAAGGACGGCGGGTTCAACCGGGAGATCTCCGAACTCGTCGGCAGCGTCCGCGTCGCCCGCACCACCTGGCAGACCGGCGGCAAGGGTGGACGCAGCGTCAGCGGGGAGGACATGGCCATCCTCAAACCCGAGGAAGTCCGGCAGATCCCCACCAAGCAGGCCCTCGTCGTCCCCGAGAACGCACCCCCGATCATCGCCAAGCTGTCGCGCTGCATCGAGGGCAAGACCGGACGCCAACTGTTGGCCGAACTCGACGCCACCCGCACCATCGTCGAGCGTGCGCGTGCTGACGAGGTCTCGATCGAGGCCCGCCAACTCGCCGCCCTGGCCAACGCCCGCCGGCACGCACTCACCGAGGCGGCCGACCACGATGGATAAGACACCGGACAAGTCGCTGGTGTGGACGTTCCCCACCCCCAACACCCCACTGTTGGCCGTCGCCTACCGCGACCTCTACCTCGCCGCAGAGGGCACCGCCCAGCAGAAGGAGATGCTCGGCGACCCGGCCCTGCTCCCGCGCCCGTGGGACCCGGCCACCTGCCAGGACCCGCTCCTGCGCCAGGAAGTGTGGGACTGGCTGGAGGAGTTCGTGGTCTGGTTCAACCGCGAGTACGTGTGGGACCCCAACGCCGGCATGATCCCCTCCTGCTGGCCCCAACACCCCCACCTCGTCCACGAGATTGCCGTGCTCGCCGACCAACGCCGACGTGCCGGCATCGCGACCACCAGCGACCTGCTCGAGGACTGGCACCGCTACGCCGTCCCCGCCTTCATCGACCGGATGAAAGCCCGCCTGAAGAACCAGTGCGACGACAGCCACCCCAGCTGGCCCGCCCGCGGCCGCCACGCCCGCCTCATGAACGAGTCCGACACCCGCCTGCGCGCCTACGGCAGCGACGTCACCACCCTCACCCAGCAACTCGCCCAGCACCACCGGGCCGCCCTCCTGGCCGAACCGACAGCGCGCCCCAACCTCCGCCTGGTCGACGGCAGCCACGTCGACCCCGACACCGGGGAGATCCTCCGATGAACCCCCAGCCAGACCAGCAGCTCGACCTGCTCGACTTCATCCCCTACACCGACGGCGGTCGGCAAGGCGCCCCACCACCACCCCCCGAGGTCACCCAGTGCCGGTGGTGCCACCACAGCGAACCCAACGGACTCCTGCTCCGCAACAACCACACCCCCGACAGCTACCGCGCGATCCAGACCACCTGGTGCATCGCCATGGACCTCACCCTGAGCCACCTCATCTACTGGCAACGACGCATCCACGACCAGGACGCCACCCCGACCAGCCGGCGCCGCCCAAAGCACGAGGAGGACCCCCGCCAGGGCATGGCACGCAGCATGGAACGCGCCCTGGTCGTGTGGCAGCACCGCCGCGACGAGCTCGACGCCCAACTCGACGCCCTCGACATCCCCCGACCCCACCGAACCGAAGAGGCACCGCCCCTCATCGAGCACGTACCCACCCGGCAACCGCCGGCCGCACCCATCCCCGAACAACGAAGCCACCAGCCCCCGGCGCCATCACCCTGACCCGTTCCCAGACGCCATCCACTTCAAGCATCAATGGTGGGGTTGACCCATCAAGGGTGGGGTTGATACTTTAGGGGTGGCGGTTGCCCCCGAGGAGTGGGGGAGCGTGCGTACCGGAAAGCGTCAGCGGCGCCCGCGACAATCGAGACGACCAAACAGGCGAGGAAAGGCGGACGTGGTGAGCCAGGACTTCGAGTACGTGACCATCGGCCCCGGTGACGAGTTCAGCGTCGGGACGTCTCCCGATGGGGAGCCCGGCATCCTGATCGAACAGACGGCGTTCGAGGAACCGGATCGGTGGCTGTGCTTCGGTGAGGGGTTCGATGACGTGCGGCGGATGCGCGAACTGGCCGCTGCCCTGCACGACCTGGCCGCCCGCGCCGAGCGGGGGGAGTGGCGGACGGCATGAGCGCCGAGAACGAACCCGCGGCCGACCCGGGCCAGTTCCTGCGCGAGGTCGCCAACGCCGATGAGGGCTGGTCGGAACGCTACGGCGGTCCGGAAGGGATCGCCCGCTGGACCCTGAACCTGCAGGACGCCCTCAAGGAACAGGCCAGCGACCTGGCAGCGGTCCGAACCGCCGCCATCCGGGAGATGCTGACCACCCGCTCCCTGGCCGACATCGCCCAAGCCCTCGGCGTCAGCAAGCAAGCCGTGTCCAAGGCCGCCAACAGCCCCACCTGGACCGACCCCCGTTGGTGACGTGGCTGGCCACTACGAGGCCAGCAACCGAGGCCGACGCCCCCCGGGGGCGTCCGCCGGCGGGCGGCTAGCCTTGAGGTGAGGGGCCGGTGGCCGGTGTCTCCCGGGGGTGGGTTCAGACAGGCCGCCGGCTCCCCCTCATGCGCGTAGCCGCTTGCGTCTCCGGGCCACTGAAGCCGCTGTTCGACCCAACAGCTGGGCCACCTGTCGTGCCGTCAGGTCGGGACGCAACACCAGCGCATCCTCTTCCGGGGTGAAGGTTCCCGATCGGGTCGCAGCCACACGATCCGCTGCCGCGGCAGCTCGAGCAGCAGCGTTGATCTTGTCCCGCTGCGTGTGGCTGTAGATCACCGCGCGACGGTTGTTCCGGTCCCGGTTCTCCTCCGCATACACACGGTCCCGCGCCACCGCAGCAGGGTTCCGTCGACGCCACCGCTTCATCACCACCGCACGCACCGACCGCCCCACCAGCTCGGCCACCTCGACATCACTCGCAGGGCCGTCCAAGAGGGCGAGCTCGTCCGGAGTCCACCTCTGGCGACTCACAGCAACACCCGCCGGACGAACAGACGCACTGCACAGCGGACCACGGTCGGCTCCTCGGAATTGGGGGCGTCAGCCAGAAGAGACACCAACAGGGTAGGCCCATCAACGAGAACGCCGCGCGAGACTGGGTGCGAGCCAACACTGACCGTCAGTCGCTCATCGCGGCAAGTGAGTGCGTGCCGCACCTTGGGGCCGCGACCGGGGTCCACTGACCTTGTGGAGGGATGAGCTACTTCGGCGCCTTCCTCCACGGCGCCTCCGGATCCGCCAGTGTCTCCAGCATCAACCCGCACCACACATGGGCTGAGCCGACAACGAGGCGCGCGTGACGTGGACGCACCCATGTGGGCACGCTCTCCGCACCGTGATCGACGCCAACCTTGTTGCGGATCTCAGTGACGCCCTGCGTCAGCGAGACAAGCGACTGCAGGACTTGGCGCAGCGACTTGTCTTCGTCACTGACCCCCTTGGGGGCGAGCGAGAGTGCGGTCTGCGCTTCGTTGACCAAGGCAGGCAGTTTCGCTGTACTTGAGTAAGGGAGCCCGCGCGTGGACAGGACACACTTGGCGGTGGACTCGATGAGCGCCTTGGCGGTACTCACGGCGAGCCGAGGATCCGAGTCGACTGTGTCCGCGAGTCGGTTCAGGTGGTCGAGGATCGCTGATGGATCGTCCAAGGCCACCAGCGCTGCGGCGCTGAGCGAGGGGGTATTCGGTCCTGCCATGGGATCGGTGACCGCGTACGACCATTTCCCGACGTCGAACCCCGCTTGCGTCAGGGTGGTGATCCACTTGTCCTTGACTGGTTGTAGCTCGTAGTAGCCATCGCCGCTCTTTGAGCGCAGGCCAATCTCCTGCATGACATCGCTGAAGACCGTGGTCAGCTTCGCCCTGTCCTCGATAGAACTGAGGTTCACTCCTGCCAGGTACCGGCGCACCAATCCTCGTCGCACACTCGTGTCGCCGCCGTCGTCCTGGAGAGGTCCCAAGCTGATCCCGTTGTCCTCGAACAAGGCCTCAATCTGACGTGTAGGAACACCCGTCAAGTAGTCCAGCAAGAGCCGCCGCACCTTCGGAGTGAATTGCGCCATGATTGCACGCTAGTCGGTCGCAGTCAGCCTGAGCGACGCCCAGCTGACCCAGCCGTCCGCCAGGGGCCGTTCGCCATGTCGCGCACGCCGAACGCGTTCGGCTCCGAGTGTGCCGTGAATACCCAGCAAAGTATCCGCTCACGGCGCGATTGAGCCCGCGGACCGCGGCACTTGCGGATGTTCGACGGGCACGCCGTTGCCTCCCAACTCAACTCACGGCAGCGAGGCTTCCTCGGATCGGAGGTCAAGGAAGTGTCGGGACGGTATGCGACCATTGCCGCATGACTGGAGCGGAGATGGTCATTGCTGGAGGCGCAGCCAAAGCCTTCGGGACTGCTGCACGTCTTGGTGACAGGTTGGGTTAGGCGGCTTGGTCGGCCGGTGTGGTCATGATGGTCTCGAACTCGATGGGGGTCAAGCGTCCCAGGCGGGCTTGTCGTCGGCGGCGGTGGTAGGTCCGTTCGATCCAGGTCACGATCGCGATGCGGAGGTCGTGGCGGGTGTGCCAGCGGCGCCGGTCGAGGACGTTGTTCTGGAGCAGGGCGAAGAAGGATTCCATGGCGGCGTTGTCGCCGGCGGAGGCGACCTGGCCCATCGAGCCGGTCAGGTCGTGACGACGCAGGGCGGCCAAGTACTTCCTGGACCGGAATTGACTGCCCCGATCGCTGTGCACGATGCAGCCGGCCACTTTGCCGCGGCGGGCCACCGCCATGGCGAGTGCGTCGACCGCGATGCGGGACCTCATCCGGTCACTGATGGAGTAGCCGACGATCCGGTTGGAGTACACGTCCTTGACCGCGCACAGGTACAGCTTGCCCTGGCCGGTGCGGTGCTCGGTGATGTCGGTCAGCCACAACTGGTTCGGCGCTACGGAGGTGAAGTCGCGCCGCACGTGGTCGTCGTGGGCGGGCGGGCCCGGCTTCTTCCCGTTCGTGCTGCGCTTCTTGCCGAACACGCTCCACCACCGGTTGGCCGCACAGATCCGCCACACCCGCCGGTCACAACCGGTGTGGCCGGCTGCACGGACCTCATCGGCCAGCAGCCGGTAGCCGAACTCCGGATCATCGTGGTGGGCGTCGAACAACGCGTTCGCCAGGTGCGCCTCATCGAGTTCCCTGGCAGTGACCGGACGGGCGAGCCAGCGGTAGTAGGGCTGGCGGGCGAGCTTGAGGACCCGACACGTCACCGTGACGGGGATCCCGTCAGCAGCGAGCTCCTTCACGAGCGGGTACATCATTTTCCCGGCAAGTTGGCCTGCGACAGATACGCCGCCGCGCGGCGCAGGATCTCGTTCTCCTGCTCCAGCAGCCGGTTACGGCGCTTCAACTCCCGCAGCTCGGCCGACTCCGCGCTGGTCACACCGGGCCGGTGGCCGTCCTCGACATCAGCGCGCTGCAGCCAGTTCCGCAGACACGACTCACTGATCCCGAAGTCCTTGGCGATCTGGGCAATCGGAGCCTCGCCACGACGGGCCACCGCGACCACGTCGTCACGGAACTCCTTCGGATGGGGTCTGGGCATGGTCAACATCCTTCCAGCAGGACCTCACGGCCCCACAGATCGAATGTCACCTACTCGTGCAGCAGTCCCTTCGAGGCGCTGACGGATGAGGCCAGGCAGGCAGTGAAGTCGGACCGTGACGCCGTCCGTGATGCAGCGCGGGCCTCCACGGGGCTTGAGCGTGCAGGCCAGTTGTACGGGCAGCGACTTGCCATCAAGGAGCAAGTGATCCTGAATCTGTGGAAGCCGTTGGCTCGGTTCTTCGGCGTTTCCAAGGATTACTTCGAGAATGATTTCCCCCGAGAGTTGGCCGCTAAGCTCGAGCACATCCCCGATGAGGAGCTTGTTACTCCGAAAGCGGCGGTCGTGGCCCCAGCGATGGAGGCGCTTGGCTACAGCTTGGAAGAGCCGAACCTGAAGGAGATGTACCTCAACCTGCTGGCGGCCTCTTCCACTGCGACCCGATCGAGAGACGTACACCCTTCGTTCGTGGACACGATTCGCCAGCTTGATGGTGATGAGGCTCTGCTACTCAGCACGTTTCTCACCAACCGCGTCGAGTGCGCAAGAATCAAACTTCAAAGGCCCATTGGGGGGTATCTCGTCAAACACGAGTACGTGATCCCCTGGGTTGACTCTGCGACCCGTCGACCCGCGTCACTGCCTCCAAGGCTCACCGAATGGATCAACAACTGGGAACGGCTTGGGCTCGTCGATGCCACCTACACCCAGCACAGTGTCAGTTCGGACCCCGAGGTAGATCTGTACGCGTGGGTGGACGAACGCCCCGAGTTCATCGCCCTCAAAGCGGAACTCCCTGTTGTGCAGGAGGGTGATGGACCTGCTCCGTCGATCGAGTATGACCGAGGGTTCATCCAGCCAACCGCTCGGGGGCGCGCCTTCTACAAAGCCGTGGGAGAGCCCACCCCAGCGGTCCCACGATAGACGACAAGCCGGACATAATCAGTTCTGAAGTTGGCGTACCACACCTGCCCGATTCCGAGCAGGAGCGATCGCACCTGCTCGGCAAGACCGCCCCACACCGAGGGCAGCATCTACAGCACTGGCAGCGGAGGACGAGGTCGCGGCCGGGCAGCCGGGGAGGCCACCGTCCGTCGCGCGGCATGTCAGGAAGTCTTCCGCGTGGGGTGCGACAGTTGAGGAATGGAGGGCGCCTACGCGATCCGGGTCGGTTCGCACGCAGTTGAAGCATGGTCGACGGTGCGATTGCCGTTCGAGCCGAAGGGGTGGGCACTCGCATTCCGGAACGACTTGCGTGACGCCATCCTGCAGGCGTCGCCGGGGCCGGCCGCCCGATTGCACGCCGTTTATGGGGCCCAAGATCAGGGGCAGCTTGTCGACGCGGAGAACGTGCTCCTGTACAACGTTGGCTGTGCGTACTGGCGGCACCTGACGGGTCACGGAGTCAGCTTTGAGCGATCCTTCGGCTACCCATCTCCTCCACAGGACTCCGGGTTACCGGAGAAGGGGCTCCACTACCACCGTTACGGCTTCGCCGAGTCTAAGGCGTTCGAGCACTGGAGGGTCGGTGACGTTCTTGCCTCATTTGTGGACGTCGCTGTTCCGTCATTGTCCAAGCCGGGCCCCGTCTGGGCTGCTGTCAGGCGACAAGCTGCTCCCCCCGCCCTCGCACCAGGTGTTCCGGTTCGCTTCGTGGTTGAACTGACGATCGGTGACGCCCACGTCAGCATGAGTCGGAGCGTCGCCGACCAGGTCAAGCCAGCGTTGGACGGAGTGATCAGCGCCTTCCACACCCATCGGGGAAACCCCGAGTCAATTTCCGAACGGTTGGCCAGCACGGGGTTGGGCGAGAAAGACGAGCTTCAGCAGCTGCTGCAGGACCCCGCTTGGAACATTCTTGGCAGTCGAATGGTGGTCCGACCCTTCGGCGCTACCGGCGTCCAGTGGAACCCGGCCGACGACATGTGCGTTGCCGCCACTGTCCAGCCCGCGAGCGTCGAGATCGGCCTCACCGCTCCGAGATGGCGCCTGACGGGGAGGATCTACAAGGCAGAACCCCGGTAGCCCGGGCGCACTATCCGCATCGGGGCGCCGCTGCGGCACATAGCGAACCGGCCTGGACTTCCGGTGACATTGACCATGCTCGCTACTAGGTAAGAAGTGCGCTGGGCGGCTGTCGAGCGACTGCTCCGGGCAACGGTAGTTGGGGGC
>NZ_JARKPQ010000043.1 GCF_029975155.1 Propionicimonas sp.
CAGTTCGGTGCTGCCCTACCGGCTCGACATCATCGCGTTGGGGCGCATCTCACCGAACATCTTCGGCATTCTGCAGGCGCTGGCTCCGGCCGCGGCCGCGCTGGCCGGCTGGATTCTGCTGGGTGAGTTGCTGGGCGCCAGCGACTGGGTGGCGCTGGCTGCGGTCGCAGTGGCGTCGGCCGGTGCGACGATCACCTCGAGCGCGCGTCAGCACCACCGGCTGGGTGGCTCCAAGCCGGGCGATCGCCCGCACTGATTGTTCCCGCGCCCGGAATCCGAAGCCGCGCGCGATATATCGGGCGCAACCTCAGATTCTGGGCGCGAGAAGCCCCAGCGGCACGGGAGCGCCGGGGTAGGCCGCGGACGATTCACGGCGGCCAACCGTCTACACTGGCTAAAATGTCCAACGTCAGCCGCGCCCAGTCAACTGCCTTGGCGTCCCTTCTTCCGGCCAGCCCCGTCATCTCCGAGTTGGGTCAGTTGTTCAGCGACGCCGGTCACGAGCTCTATCTGGTAGGCGGTTCGGTGCGCGACGCCCTGTTGGGCACCTCGGGTCATGACCTCGACTTCACCACGTCCGCGCGTCCCGACGAGACTCAGCGGCTGCTCAACGAGATCAGCGAGACCGTCTGGGATGTCGGTCGCGACTTCGGCACCATCAGCGCACTCGTCAGGCGCGACAGGTACGAGTGGCTGATCGAGATCACCACCTTCCGCGCGGATTCTTACCGCAGCAGCTCCCGCAAACCCGATGTGGTCTATGGACTGAGCGTCGAGGACGACCTGATGCGCCGCGATTTCACGGTGAACGCGATGGCCCTCGATGTGGGCTCCGGCAAGCTGGGCGATTGGCGTTTCGTGGATCCTTACGGAGGTCTGAGGGATCTGGCTGACCGCACGCTGCGTACGCCGAGCACCCCCGAGATCAGCTTCGGCGACGATCCGCTGCGCATGATGCGTGCCGCACGTTTCGCTTCCCAGCTGGATTTCGAGATCGACTCGGCGGCCAGGCAGGCCATGACCGAGATGGCTGATCGCATTACGATCATCAGCGCCGAACGGGTGCGCGACGAACTGAGCAAGCTGCTGTTGACCGACTCCCCGCGTGCCGGACTCGATCTGCTGGTGGCCACCGGAGTCGCCGGCATCGTGCTGCCAGAGCTACCCGCGATGCGCTTGGAGCGCGACGAGCATATGCGTCACAAGGATGTCTATGAGCATTCGCTGATCGTCTTGGAACAGGCGATCGCGCTGGAGAAGTCCCGCGACTTCATCGACGGGCAACCCAACCCGGATCACCGACCCGATCTGATCGTCCGGCTGGCGGCACTGCTGCACGATATCGGCAAGCCGGCCACCCGCGGCTTCGAAGACGGCAAGGTCACCTTCCATCATCACGACATCGTGGGTGCCAAGATGGCGCGCAAACGGCTTCGGGCGCTGCACTACTCCAAGGAGACGACCAACGC
>NZ_JARKPQ010000061.1 GCF_029975155.1 Propionicimonas sp.
TACGTCGACCACGGCGCACACCATGTGCTGATCGATGCGGACACCGTCGGCCAGCCAAGCCCAGCCGCGCCCACGCTGTCCGGTGAAGGGCTCCCCAGTGACCAGACCCAGCGCCGTCTGCAGATCTGTGAGGCCATCGGCACCGCGCGCCTGGCCGCGCGCGCGGAGCCGGCGGAAGAGGTCGATGTCGGCCAAGACGCCGACCAACTGGTAGATGCCCATGCCTCGGGCAATCCCCGCCGGGGACTTCGTGGCGTCCGGCAGGTAGGTGCCGCCGGTGGTGGGGTCGACGCCCAGCCAGCTGCGCACCTTCGACAGATGGACCCTCATCTGCGTGGCGTCGGAGCCGAACGCATCGACGACCTGGTCGATCGTGACGCCCTGGGGGTGCAGCGCCAGGAACGCCAGGAGCTCCGTGTAGAAGGCCTTGCGCTTGGCCACCACCGTGGGCTTCCCTGTCGTACCGGTGCGCGCCTGGATGGGGCCGAGTAGCCGGAGATGCGGGCGGGTCCCGGCCGCCCAGGCCGCCAGATCGGCGTCCAGACCCGGGTCGGCGCCCTCGACCGCTGTCCGGATCTTCTCGGGCACATGCGGGGCGAGTTGCTGCAGGTCGTCCGCGGTGGTCGCAGCCACGTCGAAGATCTCGGCGTCTGGGGCTGGAACCACCGCCGCCCCCGGCTCGGACTTGGGGTCTGTGTCGCGGGGCAGCACGAGTTCGTCACGGATCGCTCCGGCGGCGTCCACGTACTCGCGCCAGCCGTCATCGCCGTCGCTGGGCATCTCGACGTCGTCGAGCAGGTCGGCGTGGGCGAGGAGCAGGGCGCAGCCTTCGGCTTCGGCGGGGGTGAGTCCGGTGGCGATCAGGTCGAGGCCGAGGGACGGGATGAGCACCCGGCCCTGCCCGGTCAGTCGGACGCCGAGGCCGCGGATGGGCTCTGTGTCGGCGACCATGACCACGGCCGTGCCGGTCCTCGCGGGATGCTCCCCGACGAGTGCGAGCAGCTGGTCGAGCGGGGTGCTCGACAACGCTCCGTTGACCAGGACGAGCCAGCTGTCCCACACGTCGCCGCCCAGGTCGTCGACGCGGCCGGCGGCTGCGGCCACGTCATGCTCGGCGCACTTGTCGACGGTCGCGCCGGCCGCTGCGATCGCCGCGTCCAGCGCGGTGGGGTCCTCGAGACGGTGGTGGCGGATGCGCGCCGGGTCGAGCGGCTCGGCCTCCTTGGCGATCCCGATGCAGTCGAGCTGGACCTGGCGTGCCCACGGGTTGACCGCGATCTCGGCCGCCACGTAGCGAGCGAAGTCGGCAGCGTAGGTGGGGTCCCCGGTCAGGCTGATCGTGCCGAGTTGTTCAAGGTTGACCAGCCACGTGGCGCCGTCGTCCTCCAGTCCGACGGAGACGAGCTGCGGGTAGGCGGATCGGGCAGTCGGCTCCTGTTCGTGCGCGCCGGTGGCGAGCAGCCATCGGCGGCCGTCGGCCGGGTCCGGGCGCCACGGATGCGCCAGCGTGATGGGCTCGACCAGTTGCACGGCCACCTCGCCTGGCAGGAGCTGGACAGCCAAGAG
>NZ_JARKPQ010000062.1 GCF_029975155.1 Propionicimonas sp.
TCCGAACCCGACGGGGCCGCCCTGGTCGACCAGCCCCAGATCGACTCCTGGGTCGCCGACTGGGGTCAATGGCTCACCAACCTCGGCGACGAACCCGGCATCGAAGCAGCAGCCGTCACCATCGAAACCGCGCCCGACTCCGGGCACCGGCTCGCTCACGAAGTGGGGGGCGCCATCGACCCCAACGCACCCGCGTTCGCCCGCGCCATGCTCACCGAAATCGTCGAGGCATACCCGGTCGGCTCCTCCACCATCCACGCCTGGGTCACCATCACCTTCACCGCCGCGAATGGCTCCGGCAAGAAACGCACACCCGAACAGGTCGGCCGGGACCTTGCCGCCCGCCTCCCCGGGCTGATGAGCACCCTGGGGTCCACCGGGGCCGGCGCCACCCGGCTGGTGGACGCGGCCGAGCTGTGCGAAATCGTCCGGGTCTCCTACGACCCCCCAACCGCGGATCTCATCGCGGCCGCCCATGCCGACAACGAAAAAGTCGACTTGGACTGGACGGACGTCGGACCGGCAGCCCACCAAGCCGGCTGGGACGTGTACCGCCACGACTCGGCCTGCTCGGTGACCTGGCAGATGAGCAGCGCGCCGCGCGGCAACGTGCAATCCTCGGTGCTGGCCCGGCTGCTGGCCCCTCACCCTGACATCGCCCGCAAACGCGTCACCCTGCTCTACCGGCCCATCAACTCCGCGATCGCCGCGGCCATGGTCGAAGCCGACGTCCGGGCGGCAAGCTTCCGAGCGACCTCGACCGAACGGCCCACCGCCCGGTCGATCCTGGATACCCGCTCGGCCGAGGCGACCGCCGCCGAAGAAGCAGCCGGCGCCGGACTGGTCAACTTCGGAGCCCTGATCACCGCGACCGTGACCGACCCCGCACGGCTACCCGAAGCCCGCGCCGCAGTCGACATGCTGTCTGCCACCGCACGCCTGCGCGTGCGGCCCTGCTACGGCTCCCAAGACGCCGCCTTCGCGGCCGGGCTGCCCCTGGGAATCCTGCTACCCCAACTCGTGTCGTCCATCACCGCATTCAAGGACAAACTATGAACCGTCACCACAAGCCGGCAGCACCCGCACCCCGCAGGCCCGGACCGAAAGGCTGGCCCGGACGCGACCGAGGCGAAGCCACCCTCATCGACCCGGCAGCCGAGTTCCGCGGCACCACCGTACAAGTGTGCGGGCTATGGCCGTGGGTCGTCGGCTCCGGAACACCCATGGTCGGTGTCCCGCTGGGACGCCACATCATCACTGGCGCCACCTTGTGCTGCGACCCCATCAGCTGGTTCCAACGCGCGAAACTGATCCGCAACCCCAGCGTCTTCTTCCTCGGCCTCACGGGCCTCGGCAAGTCCACCGCCGTACGCCGGATGGCCACCGGACTCGCCGGATACGGCGTCCTCCCGATCGTGCTCGGCGACCTGAAACCCGACTACATCGACATGGTCACCGCCCTCGGCGGACAAGTCATCACCCTCGGACGAGGCCGCGGCCACCTCAACATCCTCGACCCCGGCGAAGCCAAACACGCAGCCCGCCGGCTCCGTGACGCAGGCCACGAAAAACAAGCCCAAGAAGTTGAAGCCGACGCCCACGCCCGGCGCCTCACCATGGTCAGCGCCCTGCTCACCATCTTGCGTAAACAACCCCCCAGCGACGTCGAAGAATCCGTCCTCGACCAGGCGCTGCGCGTCCTCGACCA